>NZ_LWGE01001214.1:0-2445 GCF_001635315.1 Oleiphilus sp. HI0123 | reverse complement strand
AAAGCTTTTCCTTTCTATTTGATGATTCTAATCGTTATTTGGCGCGTTTTGAGCCGGAGCAAAAAAGCGATTCTGACCCTTGGCTTTTTTGGCAGTTCGAAACAGATTTAGACTGCTTTATCTCTCTTGCTACTCAGTCTAATGGACTTGCTAGGGGGGAATATCGTATCGAAACTAAAGAAATTACCGGTCTCGATAAGGTTCGTGAGCTCAGTTTGCCCCATAGAGAGCTCGCTAATAAAGACTTGTGTTAGAATAAACGATTAGATTCAACCAATAGTTGCCGTGATTATTTTATGAATTATTTGCCTATCAATTACATTGAGCCCGTATTTCGTCCACCTTCAGAAGCTAAGTCTTTGATTCTTCAAGTTACCAATGGTTGTTCATACAATAAGTGCACCTTTTGCGATATGTATACAGCTGAACAGAAGAAGTTCAAGCCCAAAAAGATCGAAGAGATAGAGCAAGAAGTGAGTGCAGTGGCGAAGAGCATGCCGAATGTCGGGCGTTTCTTTTTGGCAGATGGTGATGCAATGACTTTGTCGTTCCGCCGCCTCAAAGAAATACTTGAGTGTATTAATCGCTACTTTCCAGATAAAGAACGTGTTACTGCTTATTGCTTACCCAGAAATATTAAGAAAAAAACGGTAGAAGAGCTGGCTGAGTTGAGAGCGTTAGGCCTAAGCATGGTATATGTGGGCTGTGAATCCGGTGACGACAAAGTCTTGGAATGTGTGGTTAAGGGTGAGACTTACGAAAGCTCTAAAGACGCCTTACTCAAGTTAAAAGCTGCAGGCATCAAGTCTTCCGTGATGATATTAAATGGCTTGGGTGGCAAGAAGTTTTCAAAGCAACATGCCGTTAACTCTGCCAAGCTTATGAATGAAACACAGCCAGAGTTTGTATCGACGTTAGTAGTTTCTTTTCCGATGGGTGAAGAGCGCTTTAGGGCTGGATTTAATGGTGATTACGAGCCATTAGAACAATTGGATTTATTTCATGAGATTCGTACCCTGATTGCTAATTTTGAACTGGAAAATACAGTATTCCGTTCCGACCACGCGTCTAATTATTTGGTGCTAAAAGGTAATTTAGGGGCAGATAAGCAAGCGATGCTAAGTAAAATTGATCTGGCTTTGAATAAGCCTGGTGCAATTCCTCTTAGGCAAGAGTGGCAGCGAGGCCTATAACTATGGCAAAAATAGATGGTGAGGGGCTGCATAGGGACCTACCGACAATCGCGACCCAGATAAGAGAATTAGTTGGCGAGGATGATAGCTTGCCACCTGTTGAAACGTGGCAGCCGGAGCGAGTTGGCGAGATAGATATACGTATTGATTCCCAGGGTGAGTGGTATTATCAGGGAGACAAGATGGAGCGGCAGGCAGTGGTTCGCCTGTTGTCGCGGATATTACGCCGTGATGGTGAAGATTTCTTCCTGGTGACGCCTTACGAGAAAATGAAAATTACGGTGGATGATGCGCCCTTTGTTGTCGTGATGGTAGATCGCGAAGGTGAGGGTGAAGCGCAAAAGCTGCATTTTTCTACCCAGCTAGGCGATTACTTCACCTTGTCGGCAGATCACCCGCTCGAGGTAAGCTATAACGAACGCCAGGAACCGTCGCCATACGTGAAGGTAAGACATGGGCTTATGGCAAAATTGAGTCGGCCGGTTTATTACGAGTTAGCAGATTATATTTGTGAGCGCTCGGAGCAAGATACTGAGCTTGGTGTTTGGAGTGCTGGGCAGTTTTTTAAATTTTAGAGAGGTGCGTATGTCGCACCCCATTTGTATTTTAAGGTTAACGAATTAGGTTTGAAAGCTTAGGGTTAGGCTTCTTGTTCTTCTTAAGTAGCACCGCGATTTTTCCTATTGTTTGAACTAGCTCGGCGCCACTTTGTTCGACCAGCTCAGTGATGAGTGCACTGCGGTCATCGCGGTCACCAATTGCTACTTTAACTTTAATTAGCTCATGATCATTGAGTGCGCGATTCAGTTCTTCCATTAGGCCTTCGCTTAAACCTTTATCTCCGACTATAATCACCGGGTTTAGGTTGTGTGCGATAGTGCGATAATGTTTTTTGTCTGCAGAACTTAAGCTCATGAAAATAACCCGTAGTAGAAATCGTATAGTAAGTAAAAGTATTAACGGCGCGCATTCTAACAGTTATTTTATTTGATTGATAATGCCGCTAAATGTCAGGCTTATGCTCTGACAGGGCAGCGAGAATTTTTAAAGAGGGTGGTATGGCTCGTTCAAAATCAAGTTCCAAGTGGTTGAAAGAGCACTTCGATGATCAGTATGTAAAACAGTCACAGGAAGATGGGTATCGTTCTCGTGCCAGCTACAAATTGTTAGAGATTCAAAAAAAAGACCGCCTGTTTAAGCCGGGTATGACGGTGATTGACCTGGGGGCAGCGCCTGGTGGTTGGACTCAGGT
>NZ_LWGE01001213.1:0-1882 GCF_001635315.1 Oleiphilus sp. HI0123 | reverse complement strand
TTTATTAACAAAAGAGGTATGAAATTGATAAGGAGTATCGAACTTACAAACGATCGTACTAACACATATCTAGTTAAGATAATAAAAATAAGGATAAAAATAATGAAGTTAATTAAAACAATTCTAACAGCAAGTATTGCCGCAAGTGTGCTTGTCCCGGCTGCACAAGCTAATAATGATGGATATATCCCCGCACTTAGTTTTGTTGCAGGACTGTTGAACCAAGGTATCTTTCCGACCTCTGATGCCTACACAACAAATGATGACATCATTGTGGAGGCAAATGATGGTGTTGACTTGGCCGCCAATGTCTTTGTTCCTAATGACCTGTCAGAACCAGCACCAGCCATCATTTTTGTAAATAGCTGGGCTCTGAATGAATATGAGTATTTAACACAAGCAGGAGAGTTAGCAGAAAAGGGCTACATCGTTTTTAGTTATAGCACTCGAGGTTTCGGCACATCAGAAGGCATGATTAATACGGCTGGCCCAAAGGACATCGATGATTTTAGCCGTGTGATAGATTACCTTATCGAAAACTATAACGTAGACCCAGAGAGAATAGGGAGTGCGGGTGTTTCCTATGGTTCAGGTATTTCTTTGATTGGCGCAGCACACGACCCTAGAATAAAAGCCGTTTCAGCAATGAGTGCTTGGGGCAGCTTGGCAGATTCGTTATATGGAAACCAAACACCTCGCTTGGTCTGGGGTGAGCTACTAACACTAAGTGGCAACTTACTCGGAAATCTGGACCCAATTGTCGAGCAGCACTGGTCAAATATCAAAAATCAGAACTTAAGTGAGATTCCTGCTGTTATGGAGTGGGCGGGTGTTCGCTCTCCATCCAATTATGTTGATGAGCTTAATACCAATGGTACGGCAGTTTATATCGCCAAAGCTTATGGTGATAATTTGTTCCAACCTAACTCATTAATGAGTATGTTTGAACAGCTTACCGGGCCAAAACATATTGATTTGGTTTCAGGTACTCATGCTTCAGCAGACTTACTTCCTCCAGTCATCGGTGCGGAAGCCTTACCTTGGACAAGTACCTATCAATGGTTTGATCATCACTTAAAGGGTGATAACACGCCGATAGCAAGCGCTAAACCCATTACAATGAAAGTGAAGTTTGAAGATCAGTACGATAGCTTTGACCACTTCCCTATAGAAGATTCCAGTACAGAAACCTTTTACTTACACCCTCGCTCAGCCTTCGATGATGGTGATATGGAGAGCTACCCATACTGGAGCTTCTTCGGCAGAGACAACACAATCAATGCTTGGGCCGGTACCTTATTTAGCACGCAGATTCCGCTGTTATCACAAATTCTTGAGCAGTTAGAGGTGCCTATCTTAGCGAGTATTCCAGCCGCCTCGGATATTAGAAGTATCCATTGGAAATCGAGCTGGCTGAGCGAAGAAATGCAAATACGTGGGAATCCTTCAGTATCACTACAGATACAACCAAAGCACGATGAGATCCAGCTAGTTGCTTATCTTTATGACATGAATGCTTTGGGTGTTGGAAAATTAATAACTCATGGCGCGATTACATTGCCAGACACAAACTCCGGCGAAAAAATTTCTGTCGACTTCGATCTAGTAACGACAGCATACGATGTACCCGCGGGTCATCGCCTTGTTCTAGCTGTTGATACCAAAGACCCACAATATCAATCTCCAACGGGTGTCGATTACTTTGTGGATTTTGAATATAGCAGCAATAAACAGTCAACTTTGAAAGTGCCAACGCTCTAATTATACATCCTGAAATTGTTTACCAAGTTAGAGGCATATCTTGTTACTGAGATATGCCTCTTTATTATCTAGATAATTCCTACCACGATAAGTTCACATTCTCGATTGAGTGTCTTATTCG
>NZ_LWGE01001212.1:0-3337 GCF_001635315.1 Oleiphilus sp. HI0123 | reverse complement strand
AGGAGGGCTTACTTTGCCATAAAATGACTGGTAGTCACAAAGGCTAGGCTGAGAAACAGCATTCCAAAATTGGGATGCTGCTATCAACATCTTCGATTATTTAGCTCTTGGGGCAGCGCACTAGCAGTACATCACATTCAGCGAGGTTCAAAATCTTATGAGCTGTAGAGCCTAGCAGTACTTCAAACCCGTGGCGACTATGACTACCTGCAACAATGACATCTGCATTTAGGTTATCTGCCTGTTTAAGGATTTGTTGAGCCGGTGGCCCAAAGCACATAATTAGATTATTTGGATCCAGCCCTGCCTCTTCAATGAAGGGGCGAAGGTAGTCTGCACCCGACTGTGCGAGAGCTTCTTGATCTAATGGAGGCGGTATCTGGCCTGGACTGCCTGCCCAGTCAGCCACAATCAGGTCGAGTACAACGTGAACTAAATGAATTTTGGTTGAAGGATTTTGTTCAGCCAGTGCAGATGCTTTGTTGAGCACTTTTTGCGCGTCTTTGCCGCACTCTAAAGCGACGAGTATATTATTATATAGGCTCATTGGTGATTCTCCTTTATTGTAGCTTTAGTCTAGTTTGGCATGAGCGCGTTTGCTATGTAATGACTTACATCAACCAGCAATTATTTTAACTCTATGTCTCCCATGAGTTGAGCAAGCTGCTCACGGCTATTAATATTTAACTTATGATAAATACGATAAAGATGGTTTGATATTGTTGATGGGCTCAGGCCGAGTTGTTTTGCGATTAATTTAAAGCTTAAACCCTTGGTCACGCCTTTTACGACATCTAGCTCCCTTTGGGTTAGCTGGTCGAGTTTATTTCTTTGGCGAACGCCTATTCGGAAGAGATCTCCGAGCTGCTGAGAGCTAAAGATGTAGTTCTGTTTTTCTCTCTGTTGTTCATTCAAAGGGAGTTTTAAGGGAAGGATTTGCTTTTGCGTATTTAATTCCTTACTTCCTTTAAAGCAAAGATCGACTATGTCGAGAAACTCTGTTTCGACCTCATGGTAAATGCCGTGACGGTCGCATATCGCGTAGTACTGCTCCTCTCCCTCCGACCTATCTTCCATGCTTAGCATGCAGGCGTGAGAGGCAGCTTGTATAAGATGAAATAGTACTCGTTGATGTCTTTTCTTTTCGTTATCTGAGAACTTTCTATCTTTGTCAGTGCGGTACACAGAGAGAAGAGTATAGATACCGCTTCTTGAAGCTATGTGTAGTGAACTTAAAATACGTTTTATTCCATGCGGCTCAAAAACCGAGTGATAAATTTCAGAGCGATAAAAGTCACCGTCGCTAATTACATCGGCCATATCTACAGCTTCACCAGCATGAGCAAACAAGCTATTGCTGATTGGATTTATTTTAATGTGTTCTATTAAGGTGTCTGGAAAACTAGTTGGTAGATTAAGTGTTGTGTGTGTGTGAAAAGTGCGCGTACTTAAATGTCCGGTGCTCCAGATCGCAGCGTCGATATCAAGAAATGACTGTAATTCGTTTAGGGCCCACTGGCGATAATACTCAATATCAACACGCTTGGTTGCTCGATATAGGTGACTAATAAATGCTTCGGTTTCACTCATGCCTAGTGGAATCCAGGTAAAGGGCTATTATTGTTAGAATGGTTTTATTTCTTCTATGTCTCAATCTAAGGCCATTAGGCTAATTTTACTATCCTCTTAAGTAAAGAGCTTTGGCAAACTTTGTTTAGTTTATTGATTTGGTAACAAGGCAAGAAAGATGGCAGCTATTAAAAGTGATGTACTTATTGTTGGTGCTGGAATTGCGGGTTTAATTGCGGCGCATGAATGCTTGGAAAAAGGTCTAAGTGTCTCGTTGGTTGATCGAGATATTGAAGGTAATTCCGGTGGCCTGGCAAAGTTGGCGTTTGGTGGTATGGCCTTGGTGGGGACACCACTTCAGGAACGTATGGGCATAAAAGATTCTCCTGAACTTGCCTTAAAAGATTGGCATTCATTCGCTCAGTTCAGTGAACAGGATGAATGGCCTAAACGTTGGGCTGAATACTACGTGCAGAATTCCGCAGAGCGCGTATTTCATTGGCTGTGTGACAAAGGCTTAAAGTTCTTTCCGGCCGTAAACTGGGTAGAACGTGGGCTAAATGGCGATGGTAATAGCGTTCCCCGGTATCACGTAATTTGGGGCACTGGTCACCGCTTGGTTGAATTGTTTCTAGAAAAACTGGCTAAGCATTCTAACCGTGATAGTCTTCAGTTCTTTTATCGACATCGTGTAGTTGAGTTGGTATCTGAAAATGGCCGCGTAGTGGGCTGTCGAAGTGAAAGTGAAGAGACTAAAAAGGTAGTAGAGTTTGAGGCTGAGCATACTATTGCTGCATGTGGCGGGATTAACGGCAGTATCGACAAGGTTAGGGAGCATTGGTACAAACCTTGGGGCTTGCCACCGAAAGAAATCCTAAACGGATCTCACCCTTATGCCGATGGCGCATTGCATGAGCTCGTTTCAAATTTGGGGGGGAGTGTTACGCATCTTGATAAAATGTGGAATTATGCGGCAGGTATTCCGCATCCTCAGCCACAATTTGAAGGCCATGGCTTAAGCTTGATCCCATGTAAATCTGCTTTGTGGCTTGACGCTAAAGGCAATCGTATTGGCCCTGATCCACTCGTTACTGGTTTTGACACAAATGAGTTATGTCGTCGCGTTGCCCAGCTAGAAGAACCTTATACCTGGCAGGTTTTGAACTGGGGTATCGCTGCAAAAGAATTCGCAATCTCCGGTTCGGAGCATAACCCCTCGATTCGAGACAGAAAGTTGCTTAGCTTTTTAAAGGAAATATTGCTAGGAAATCACACGCTAATTGAGAAAATCTCTACTGAAAGTGACCACTTTATCGTTGCACAGAATATGGATGAACTCCTTACCCAGATGAAGGCTCTTGATGATGAAAAAGTTTTGAGCTGTGACAATGTTAAAGCTGCTGTTAGTGATTATGACCAAATGCTATCACGAGGGCCGGCTTTATGGAACGATGACCAGGTTAGGCGTATTCAGCAAGCCAGGGCATGGCGATCCGACAAAGTCAGAACGTGTAAACCTGCCCCCATTGTAAGTGACAAATCCGGTCCGTTAATCGCGATTAAGCTCAGACTCATTTCCAGAAAAAGCCTTGGTGGCATACAGACTAATTTGCAAAGCCAGGTCTTGAGCTCAGAGGGTGCAGCAATTCCAGGCTTGTACGCGATTGGTGAAGCAGCGGGTTTTGGCGGTGGCGGTGCCAGCGGATTTAAGTCTCTAGAGGGCACGTTCTTATCCGGCTGTGTACTGACGGCGCGTAGCGCAATTGAC
>NZ_LWGE01001211.1:0-4665 GCF_001635315.1 Oleiphilus sp. HI0123 | reverse complement strand
ACATCGATGCTGGTGACAGGGCCGTGTTCTTTTTTTGTGCTACGATTTTGGCTAATGCTGCTCTTGTCTTCAGGCGTATTGCTGGCGGCCTTAGCCGCGGGGCTTTGTTTATGGATTGATGTTACCTTACTCGTCGCCTTTGCTTCTTGTATTGCTTTGGGCTCGCTATGTACTTCTTGATTAACCTTATTTACCGTGGGGGCAGGTGCACGTCCGGTTTTGATAAGCTTGCCATTGAACTCGTCGCAGGCATCGCGAACCAGCTCTCGGGATTCAGCAGGGGAGTCAGCATAAGCCCAGGTTTCTACTGTAAAGTTATCAACACCGAATTCACGTACAGTGTCTAAGAACTCACCTGAACCACCTTCTTCTGCCTGAACGATCAGTCTGGCCCAATGTTCTTCCATACTATCTCTTGCACTGCCGACATAAACTTCGTTGTTGACTCTATTGGTGGCAGTAAAAACGATCATATAAGCGATACCTCTGTTATATAAATGTAGTAAGAAAATGGATCAATATAGAAAATGATGGAGGCGCGGAATTATAATGAAGAAAGAATTTTTCGGTAGAATTGACAAGGAAGTTTTTACATAATTTAGCAGATTTTTTTGCAAGTAATTGCTTGCAAATTTTGAGAGCCCTAGATTAGGGCTCTTAAGGTCTATAGGCTGATACCGATATTACTAATGCCTTCATCTTGAGCAAGCTCTCGAATGGCAAGAATCAGTTCTTCTCCAGGGTGGCTTGCAGATCTTAGTAGCTCGCTCAGTTCGGCTTGAAATGAAAACTCGCGTTCAATGAGCGGATGTGAATCGAATAACTTTATTAGCTGGTTTTCGCTCAGTGAGTCGCCTTCGGAAAACTCTATAAACTGAGTGATGGTTTCCAAGGACAGTTGGCTAACGCTCAATGCACGTGGTTTTTCATCGTTGATCCCAGCCAATAGAGCCTGTTCTAGAATGCTTAGGCAATCGTGAGTTGGCAGGGCACCATAATGTTCGCTCTGTTCGGTATCAGGCATGTTCGCCTGGGTCAGATCGAGGAGCTCTACAATACCTTCTTCGTCTTGCTCAATTATGAGCATGTTCCAGGCGCTGTCGATGTCTGCAAGCTTGAGTGGAGAGTCTGAAGGGCTGTCAGACTCGATACTGTCAAGATATAGGAGGGCGTTGGGAAGGGCGCGTTCCGCTATTGCAAGCATAAATGCCCGTTCACGCCAGCCTCTAAGAGAGTTGAGAGATTTTTGAAACTTCAATCGGTTCATTGTGCCTAGCCTGCAGGTAGTTGGTATAAGCTTACGAGTATGTCGCTGCTCTATGTAAAGTGTTTATTAGCGTTTGGGTGCACTGAGAAAGAGACTCACCAGCCACAACAACGCCGTCTTCATGGCCGTCCATGCAAAAGAGAATAGACTTCTCAGATAGTAATAATTGAGCGGATAGTTGGCGCACTGATTCTGCCATCTCTGGCGTGCCATAAGGTATTTCTTTGGGGGTGGAAGCTAGCTTGAGCGCTGAACGTTGCTTCCATATTTCTGTGGAGTGAACGTGCACCACAGCTTTTATTCGGGCACTAAGCTTATAGATGACGCCATGCGTCATACTTTCCGATGAGGGCTTTGTTTCACCTTCTGCATGTATTGTATTTGTCTCAGGGTGGCTTTGGTTTACGAGGCATATATCCCGAGGGAATAGCGTTGGAAGGTGGCCTGTTTGAGTGCCGCTGATCCAGAAAGAAGGAGGCGCTTCAATGCTAGAGTCTGACTGGCAACGCAGTGATAGGTTGCCAAAGCCATAGCCTTCATAGCGATTATCATCCTGGCCGATTAACCCGTGAGCCATCATTTGTTGGCGGCATTGGTTCAGTTCAGCCAAACTGGTATCGTCAATCGAGATGCTTCGATGCTCGAATACCAGCTGATATTTGATAACGCCTTCTTGCTCCACTTGTGTTCTCTCAGACTTGAAGAGGCAGTTAAACTAAGTTTTCGGCAGCGTTACGCCAGTCTGGCCCTGGTATTTTCCACCACGATCTTTATAACTTGTTTCACATACTTCGTCAGATTCGAAGAACAGCATCTGTGCAACACCTTCGTTAGCATAAATTTTTGCTGGCAAATTGGTGGTGTTAGAGAACTCAAGTGTGACGTGACCTTCCCATTCGGGTTCTAATGGGGTGACGTTAACGATAATGCCGCAGCGTGCATAAGTAGATTTGCCCAAACAAACAGTGAGGACGCTACGAGGAATTCTGAAGTACTCAACAGTTCGAGCCAAAGCAAAGGAGTTTGGTGGGATGATACAAACATCGCTATCAATATCGACGAAGCTGTTTTCATCAAACTGTTTAGGGTCTACGGTTGCTGAGTGGACGTTTGTGAAGATCTTGAATTCACTGCTGCAGCGAACATCGTAGCCATAACTGGATGTTCCATAAGAGATAATTCGGCCATTTTCACCGGTTCGAACCTGCCCTGGTTCGAATGGCTCAATCATGCCTTGCTCTTGTGCCATTCTACGTATCCACTTGTCAGACTTTATTGCCATGTTTCGCTGTTCCAAATAAAAAGTTTAGAAGCTGTCAAAGTAATGCTTCCGTAAAGCTGGCTATAATACCTTTGCTTAAGATATAAGCAAAGTATCTACTTACAACGATGGCTTAACTTTTCGAGCAGACTTACTAGGTTTGTTGAAAATATGGTCTAAGCTTGTATCACGCTGTATGTAAAGTGTAGATAGATTGATTCTTCGAATTCACCTAGAGGTAGGACACGGTTTTGGGCCTTTCCGCACTAGAAAAGTTGAAGCATGGTTTAAGGTTTAAGAAACTGGGCCACCGCTTGACCTTTTATTTTGTATCACTCGGTATCTTTTTTACCGTGGTGACGGTATCGGTATTGCTGGTAAAACAATATCAAGATGGAAGGCTTTCTGTTTACGAAGAAGCGAATGATACCATCAAAGCCGTTAATCAGCAGTTAGCTAGAAGCTTATGGAACGTCGATCAGGATAGCACTCATATCTTGCTGGAAGGCGTCTATCGTATGCCTTCAATTCAGGGTGTTAGAATTGTAGAAGCCTTGGGCAATGAATATCAGTACGGGGATATTGAATTGCCAGTAAGTTTGTCGAGCCCTTTGGTCTTTAACGGCCAGAATATGGGTAAGATTGAAGTTGATGTGAAAGATGAGTTGATTACCGAGTCTGTATTAGACCAGATGATCGTGATCCTTATTAGTTCCACTTTGATGATCGGTTTGATTAGTTTTGTTTTCAGTACGATTGTTAAAAATGCAGTGACGCGCCACCTTTCCAAAATTAGCCGTGAAACCGTTCAGCCGGCTCAGCTAACAAGTAAAACCTATAAGCCCATTGTGCTGAATCGCCCCGAATACAGTGATGAAATTGCTGACTTGGTTGAAGCTTTGAACCGGGGACGAAAGCAGGTTGCCGAGTTTGCTTTGGCAAAAGAGTCCTATGAAGACCAGTTAGAGCATCAGGCAAATTTCGACATGCTGACAAATTTGCCTAACCGTCGCCATATTGAATATCACCTGAAAAATGAAATGCTTAACCAGCAGGAAAACGCCGAATACTCGAAGCTGGCAATCTTTTTTATTGACCTGGATGGTTTTAAAGAGGTGAATGACAGCCTGGGGCATAGTACAGGCGATAAGATTCTGCTGGATAGTGCTTCCCGCTTGAAGAAGTTGATCACTCGCTACGGAGGTTATGTGGCCCGTTTTGGTGGCGATGAGTTCATCGCTTGCTTTCAGTGCAACACTCGCGCAGATGCTGAGGATGTTGCTGATAAAACGATATTGGCCTTTAAAGAAAACTTTGTCTTAAGTGACTCGCAGCTTCAATTAGGTTGTAGTATCGGGGTCGTGCTTTACCCTGAAGATGGCGAGAATACTGAAGATTTGATTCGTCGTGCAGATACCGCGATGTATAAAGCCAAAGAAGCAGGCCGTAATACCTTTGCATTCTTTGACCAGTCAATGATGTATAACATCGTGTTGCACAATACGATTAAGAGTAAATTGAAAGATGCGATCGTTAATAATCAACTAGAGCTCTATTTTCAGCCTTTGATTGATTTGCGCGATATGAGTATTACCGGTTTCGAAGCCTTATTACGCTGGGAAGATGAAGACCTGGGTAAGGTTAGGCCGGACTTGTTTATTCCGGTTGCCGAAAAAACCGGTCAGATATTTGATATCGACATCTGGGTATTTGAACATGCCATTGCGCAGGTTAAAGAGTGGCGCAGTGATTTCAATGAAGAATTTATCGTTGCTATCAACTTTAGCCCAACTAACTTTCACCATCGCGAGTTATCTGACTGGACGCATAATCACCAGGTATTTTTGCAAACCTTGGATTGGGTGGAGCTGGAAGTAACAGAACGTTTGATGTTGGACGACGACCCTGTTGTGATGAAGGGTATTAAGCAGCTACTTAAGTCAGGGCTTAAATTCAGTATTGATGACTTTGGTACAGGTTATTCGTCTCTTGGTTATATCAAAAAATTCAGCCATATCCTGTCAAAGATTAAAATTGACCGTATGTTTGTCAATGAGTTAATTAACAACAGCTCTGATCAAGCACTGGTCAAGAGTATCATTACCTTAGCTGATAGCTTATCTATCGAGGTCTTGGC
>NZ_LWGE01001210.1:0-521 GCF_001635315.1 Oleiphilus sp. HI0123 | reverse complement strand
CGTCTCGCTAGACGTCGAGTAAGACATATACTTGGAAAGCATGCATGAGTGAATCAGCAAAGACGATATACCTCAAAGACTATCTTGAGCCTGCGTTTAAGATTACGTCACTTGATTTAACCTTTCAGTTATTTGAAAACGGAGCGTTGGTAAAAGCCAGGCAGCTTATCGAGCGAGTCGCTGGCCGTGAAGGCGAGGCGCTGTCACTAAATGGTGAAGACCTTGAGCTGAAAAGTATAAAGTTAGATGACCGTGAGCTGGAAGAGAGTGAATACCTTCTAGATGACGAATCTCTAACGGTAGAATCTGTACCCGCGAAATTTGAGTTGCAGTGTGAAACCTGGATTAAGCCGCAAGATAACAAGCGGTTGGAAGGCTTGTACAAGTCTTCGTCAATGTTTTGTACCCAGTGTGAAGCCGAGGGTTTCAGACGAATTACCTATTACATGGATCGTCCTGACGTACTAACGGTATTTACGACGCGCATCGAAGCTGATAAAGCGCTTTACCCGAACCTGCTT
>NZ_LWGE01001209.1:0-6696 GCF_001635315.1 Oleiphilus sp. HI0123 | reverse complement strand
ATGTGTTTTCTTCTATTGAGTTGAATAAGACTTTATCGCTTTGGCTATGTATGCGTCAGTGTATATGACTAAGAAAGGCATGACCTTCATTCGCTGCGGCTATCCTAATCAAATTATATGTGCGCAGCAAAACTTAGCGAATTAAAAAAATGAGAGAATAAATCCAAGCGACTGGCTTTGAGTCTCAACAAAAGTTAAATGACATCCCTCCTGGCAGCGTTTATTATTCGCAACTAGGTTTGTTCATTAAACTAGCTAACCCTCTCGCTACTCATACTGGATCTCTGCATTGCCAACATTATCGCCATTTAAAGCTCCATCAAAGCGCATCTTCATAAGAGCAGTGCCTTTAATGTTAAGCATGAGCGCATCTGTCTGGGCAAATGATAATAGTTCGCTAACAACAGAGGCATGCTCATCAGCAAAGTCTGCGTCACCTTCAACAGAGCTGACATCAGAAAAACCGGTTAAGCCTGAAGAAGGTATTGTGATTCACGCCAAGGAAGTTAACTACCTTCCTGATGAAAACCTGGAGCTTAAGGGCGATATCGAATTTACTCACGGGCCTTACCATGCTCAAAGTAATGAAGCATCCATTAACAAAATTAGCCAGACAGCTGAACTTAAAGGCGACATCGTACTAAGCAGCCCCGATCTGATACTAAAAGGTGACAGCGCAACGGTAAATATGACCAGCGATAGAGTTTCGGTCATCAATGCCAGCTTCTCGAACCCCAAAACTTCAATTAACGGCAAAGCTTCAGAAATAACACGGGCAGACGAAAATACGCTGCTCATTCATGATGGCTTATTTACCAGCTGTCCGCCCGAGAAAAGAGACTGGGCCTTCGCTGCAGAAAACATTTCTCTCAATAGAGAAGAAGGCTTCGGCCAAGCAAAAAACACCCGTTTTCTGATTAAAGATACGCCTGTGATGTACATTCCCTGGTTTTCGTTTCCGATCGATGACCGCCGTAAGTCGGGCTTCTTATATCCTTCATTCGGTACCTCAAATACAGAGAACGGCATATTTCTATCGACCCCCTATTATTTTAACTTAGCGCCCGACTACGATGCGACGTTTACGCCCAGCTATGTTCATGGCAGAGGGGTACATTCCGATCTAGAACTTCGGCATGCTAGCACTTATACCAATAGCGAGCTCAACTTAGGCTACATCAGCAAAGACAAGTTCTATAATAGCGAGCAGAAAGCAATCGGCCCAGATGACACGGACGCTCGCTGGGGCCTCAGCTTTAGTCAGGATATCAATGCGCATCATGACGGCTGGTATGGCACGCTCAAATATAGCCAGATCAGCGACTTTGACTACCTGGATGATTTGAACCAGGGGCTGAATATAAACCGAAGTGATAACCTTGATCGAAGGGCTGAACTCCATTATTCAGAGGATAACTGGCGATTCAGCTTCTTGATGCAGCAATACAAAAGTATCGATGAAACACTGCTGGCAAGCGAACAAGCTTATCAACGCTTACCTGAACTAAATTATCAATTCGGTTCTATCTACAAACAACTGCAACTCGACTGGCACAGCCAATATGTCTACTTCTATCGTGACCAGGAAGGTCTCGTCGGGGATGAACGTATTATAGGCTCACGCGTTCGACACCAGCCCAAGGTATCATTGCCTTTATCTAAGAGCTGGGGCTATATCAGCCCATCTGTAAGTATCGACCATACCGACTACTTTCTTGAAGATTATACGCCTGTCGACAATAATATCTCTCGCACCATTCCAATTTATGAACTTGATGCGGCTTTATTCTTCGACCGAAGTTCTTTATTCAGTGAAAGCCAATTCTTCAAGTCATCCACGATTCGCCACAGCTTGGAACCACGAGCTTACTATGTGAATGCCAAGAGCGTAGACCAAGATGCTCTTCCTAATTTCGACAGTACCTTACCTAGCTTCAACTATCAGCGACTGTTTAGTCCCTATCGCTTTAGTGGCGGTGATCGAGTCGGTGACAATAACAGCCTGACGATAGGTATCACCAATCGTTGGACCGACATGCAAACTGGGCAAGAGAAAGCTATTGTCAGCATTGGCCAGGTTTACCACTACGATGATCGCGAAGTTGGCATAAATGGCGTTGGAGAGGCCGACCGCAAAGACTCCCTGCTGGCGACCGAGTTTATCTTCCGTCCCTATCCAGGTGTAGAGCTGGCAACGAGTGGTTTATGGGATGCCAGAAACAACCAGACCCAGGAAGGCAATACGAGTTTGCACTTACACAGTCAAGACTACCGTCATGTGCTGAATTTCAGCCATCGCTATATCCAGGGTGAGCTAGAGCAAATCGACACCTCTTTTATTGCGCCTATTTATCCTCAAACCAGTCTAATAGGCCGTCTTCGTTACGACCTTGAGGAAGAGCGCAGCATTGGTTCGCTTGCAGGCATTGAATATAGTAGCTGCTGCTGGCGCGTTCAATTGCTAAGTCAATCTTATCTAGATAGTGATAGCGAAGTCTTACATGGGTTTTTGTTCCGTTTTCAACTAAGTGGTGTTGGCGGTTTTGGACAAAGTACCCGTAGAATGGATCAACATATTCCGGGCTATGCGGCCCGAGAAGAAATTTTAAATTAGAGTTATTTATAGTTATGGCGATGTTTACTCACACCCACAAAAAATCACCTTCAATTCTGAGCCTATTATTTAGCACCCTACTAGGACTTAGCTGTATGGCCTCTGTGGCTCATGCTGAAGAAAACTCTAGACCTGAACTGAGGCCAAATGCAGTACTTCTAGACAAAGTCATCGCCATTGTCGATGACGATATCGTGATGCAGTCTGAGCTAGCCCAACGTGTAAACTCGATCACTAAACGCTTACAGCGCCAGAATACCCCTCTTCCCTCGTTGTCAGTTATGCGACAGCGTGTGCTTGATCAATTAATTCTTGAAAGCATCCAGCTACAAATGGCAAATCGTACCGGTATTCGTATTGGTGATGCCCAGCTTAATACCACTCTAGAGAATATCGCTCGTTCGAATAACATGACGCTCTCTCAGTTTGAAGCGCAACTTGAGCTAGAAGGCGACACCTACGCCAGTGCTCGTGAACAAATACACCGGGAAATGGTCATCTCCAGAGTTCAAAAAAGACAGGTTGACCAACGCGTAAGAGTCACCGAGCAAGAGGTTCAAGCATTCTTAGCCTCAAAAGAAGGTCGAACACAATCTGGCCTTGAGTACTTGATTGGCCATATCTTAATCGCACTCCCTGAATCAGCAGATAAAGAACAAGAAAGAGTAGCGCTAGATAAAGCAAACAACATTCTTAAAGAACTCAAGGCAGGTGAAGATTTCCAGAAAACGGCTGTTGCGCAATCTGACGGTCGCCAAGCACTTGAAGGCGGTGTAATTGGCTGGCGTAAAGAAAGTGAGCTACCAACTATCGCAGCTGACATCATACCCAGTTTGGCCATTCAGGAGCCCTCATCACTTATTCGTACCGGAAGTGGCTTCCACATTGTTACCGTGCTAGATAAACGCGGTGGTCAGGAAAAGCTAATTGAGCAATCGCAAGTCAGACATATTCTGATTTCACCAAGCGAGATTAGAACTGAAGAAGAAGCAAAAGAAATCATCTACAAACTTCACGAACGCCTACTGGGTGGAGACGACTTTGCTGCCATAGCCAAGTCCAATTCAGATGACCCGGCTTCCGCTATTGATGGTGGTAATCTTGATTGGGTTAATCCTGGTCAAATGGTTCCTGCTTTTGAACAAACAATGACTCAGACAAACGTAGGCGAGTTAAGTGAGCCTTTCCGTTCTCAATTTGGCTGGCACATCCTTCAAGTAACAGAGCGACGCGTGAAAGATATGGCAGAGTTGATTCAGAATAACCAGGCTCAGCAAACCCTACATCGCCGCAAATTTGAAGAGGAGCTATCCAACTGGCTGCTCGAAATAAAGGGCGAAGCTTATATCGAAATTAAAGAAGAGTTTGCAGAAGAATCCTAAGCATGGCCGAGAATATTTCTAACGCCCCTCCTGTACTGGCACTCACGCCTGGTGAGCCAGCCGGTATTGGCCCTGAATTAGTCATTCAACTAGCGCAAAGCGAGCTAGCCTGTTCACTGCTTATTTTTGCTGATAAGCAAATGATGGAAGAACGGGCGGCACTCTTGAATCTTGGCTTCTCAGTAAAAGATTGGCAGGAGTATTCTCGGCAAAATGAACCTGGGCTATATATTCAACACGTCTCGCTCGCTCGCCCTTGCCAAGCCGGTCAGCTCAATGTGGCCAACGCCTCCTATGTCGTTGAATGCCTTGACCAGGCGATTGATGCTTGCTCATCAGGTCGTGCCGATGCCTTGGTTACTGCCCCCTTACACAAAGGCATCATCAATGACTCGGGTACTGCTTTCACAGGGCACACCGAACACCTGCAAATGCGATGCGGCGTTAGTAAAGTTGTGATGATGCTAGCAAGCCCTCGTATGAAAGTGGCACTAGCAACGACTCATCTTCCTTTAGCAGAAGTTAGTCGTAATATTACCCCTGACAACCTGAAACAGGTCATTCAGATTCTCATTGACGACCTGAAGAGCAAGTTTGGTATCAAGCAACCACGTATTCTCGTGGCAGGCTTAAACCCTCATGCAGGTGAAAACGGCCATATGGGCAGGGAAGAAATCGATATTATTGCGCCTGTTATGGCAAGCTTTAAGAGCCAGGCAGAATTACTAGG
This sequence comes from Oleiphilus sp. HI0123, assembly GCF_001635315.1. Classification (NCBI taxonomy): domain Bacteria; kingdom Pseudomonadati; phylum Pseudomonadota; class Gammaproteobacteria; order Oceanospirillales; family Oleiphilaceae; genus Oleiphilus; species Oleiphilus sp. HI0123. Next base: position 1,970 of record NZ_LWGE01001209.1, on the reverse strand, counting down.
CCCCTTACCTGCCGATACCTTATTCAATAAAAAATACTTAGAAGAAGCCGATGCAGTACTGGCCATGTATCACGATCAGGGCCTACCTGTGTTAAAGTTCGATGGCTTTGGTGAGTCGGTCAATATTACGCTCGGCCTGCCGATCATCCGTACTTCAGTAGACCATGGCACAGCACTAGATCTCGCTGGCAGCGGGCAAGCAGATGTCGGTAGTTTGAAAACGGCCGTAGATATCGCTTTGCAAATGGCGTCCGCTCAAGGCTAAACAAACAGTTTAACACCCAAAATTCAAGAGAAGGCAGGCAAGATGGCTAAACACAATCAGAAAGCAGGTCACCAGGCTCGTAAGCGCTTTGGTCAAAACTTTCTTCATGACGACGCAGTCATCAGCCGAATCATTAGCGGCATCAACCCCCAACCTGATGATCGTTTGGTAGAGATTGGGCCTGGTCTTGGTGCGCTTACTGAACCCTTGCTTGAGGCAAGCGAAGGAAATCTCCAAGTCGTAGAGCTTGATCGTGACTTGATCCCTATCCTGCGCACAAAATTCTTTAACTATCCCGACTTCGTCATTCACGAATCAGATGCCTTGAAGTTCGACTTTGATCAACTGGCAGATGACGAACATAAGTTAAGAATCGTCGGCAACCTGCCTTATAACATATCAACACCGCTCATCTTTCATTTGCTGGAAAGCATTACTAACCTGAAAGACATGCATTTTATGCTACAAAAAGAAGTAGTAGAGCGTATGGCTGCAGCACCGAGCACTTCACACTATGGCCGCTTGGGTATCATGACTCAGTACTATTGCCGTGTTCAACCACTGTTTATTGTCGGCCCTGAATCATTTGACCCGGCACCAAAAGTTGAGTCAGCCATTGTCCGCCTGGTTCCGCATGCTACGCTTCCTTATCCTGTTGAATCGGTAGAGCGTCTTCAGCATATTGTACGCACAGCCTTCACTAAGCGTCGTAAAACTCTACGTAATGCGCTCAGCGGCGCAGTAGAACCTGAAGCACTTGAGGATTTGAATATCGATGCAGGGCTGCGACCAGAGAACCTGACGGTGGAACAGTTTACTCAGTTAGCGAATTGGAAAAAGTACTAAGAACTAGCTCTCTAAGCCTTACCAAGGCAGAGGCTCAACTCTTGATTGCCAATGCATCGTAGCCAGGTCATCTGTTAAGACCTCTGTTTGCGCCACTACCTTTCGCCAGTAGCTTATTCGCTCTTGGTCACTTAGATTCAAGAAGTCATGACGATCAGGGATTTTCTTATAAGGCAGGCTGGCCACAAATTCTTCTGATGGCACCAGCATAATCGTCTTGGCGTAGTTTGCTTTGCTCGGTTTTCGCCAAGGTCGATATTGATTGATCCAGCCCTTGTCAAACCAGCCCGGCACCGGAATATTCGCAAAGTGTGGAAACAGAACAAAACCATCTTTAGGCAACAAAGGTAAGTCAAAAGCATAATCTGTAATGCCCCCATCTTGGGGTCCTAGGGATTTTGCCTCCATATATCGCAAAACCCTCTGAAGCTCCCGTCTGCCGTGGCCTGTAGAGGGCTATTAATTTCTAATTCACCAAAAATTTGTTATCTTCTTTGACCTTTAGGTCAAAGAATGAGCAGAGACAAACGGCTATCAATTCTCACTGCCGCGGAAATCGAGGATTTATACAGCGTTCCTTCCTTCAACGAGTCTTATCAGCGGTTTTACTTCGCGCTAAATGATAAAGAACTTGCGGAGCTATCCAGAATACGGCAACGCAAGTACCGTTGTGTTGCCGTTGCATTGTTGGGCTACTTCAAATGCAAACCGATCCTGCTCAACCCGAGTTATAAATCCATGCAGGATGACTTGGCATTTATTGCGCGATTTCACTTTAAAGACCTCAAGTTTCGGCGCTTTAGTTTGAAAGCGGACCAAAAATCCCGCATCTATGAGCGTGTTTTATCAATTGCTGGAG
>NZ_LWGE01001208.1:0-3329 GCF_001635315.1 Oleiphilus sp. HI0123 | reverse complement strand
AACTGTGAGATTATACACATAAATGGAAAAGTGGTTTTACCTATAGAGCTACCGATCTGTATTTAAGCGAGTTATAATCGCGCCAAATTAACAGGAGTAAGTTATGAGCGATTTAAAGCAACAATTTGAAGATACCGTAAACTTTGTTCAAAACTCGGAAGGTGACGTTCAGCTTTCAAACGAGCAGAAGTTGCAGATGTATGCTTTGTATAAGCAAGCAACTGAAGGTGACGTTTCAGGTAAAAAGCCAGGTATGATGGACTTCGTTGCACGTGCAAAATATGTTGCATGGGAAGAGTTGAAAGGAACGACTTCTGATGCGGCAATGCAAAAATACATTAATGAAGTTGAAACATTAAAGGCGTAAATTACAGCGTCTCTAACCAGTCTGTGTCTCAGGCTGGTTAATAGCAGTGTCCACGATAAAAAAGATAATAATTATAAGAGATCAACACAAGGAAAGTGAAGAAGCATATAGGTCTCTATAAGCAGTAAAAGGAATCAATATGAGTACAGCAGTTGCATTGGACGAATGTCAACCGGGGTTGTCAGTAGACTTGGCTGAAGCGGTAAAGCACCAACATTTGAGTGCCAGAACCATTCATACTTACCAGCACTGGATTACGCAGTATTTAGCTTATTATGATTTGCGGAGCCCGCGTTATTTAAGTGAATCTAATGTGAAAGAGTTTTTACGCTATTTGGTAAAAAATATGTCTCTTTCCCGCGCGCGCTTGAATCAAGCTCGAGAAGCACTATTATTCTTATATGAAAAGGTTTTAAAGAAGCCTTTGAAAAGGACGGAGATAGTTCCCAAGGATAGTTAATTTTCATTATCAGGCGGAGGAAGCAATGTTTAGATTCATCTACGCTTTTTTCGCCTTTTTAGTATCTAGTGTCTCATTATCCTTGCATGCCAAGGACCCTTCCACAGTACAATCAGATGCTCCTCAGCCATTTGAGATTGGCATTAGCATGTCAATTCCTCCTTGGGTGATTAAAGAAACTGACTCAGGCATCGAGTTAGATATATTGCGAGCGAGCCTCGATCCTGAGCGTTATGATATACGTCCGGTTTATGTGCCATTTGAGCGAGCATATAAGTTGTTTGATGATGCGCAGTTAGATGCCGTGATGAATGCAAAGGCCAATGTTGTTAAGAGTGGTTATTTGTCCCAAGCCGTGGTGACATTTCAAAACTACGCAATAAGTCTGGCATCCAAGAACTACCCTGAAGATATATCTATGTCTTTTCTTCAAGATAAAACGGTTGTAGGTTTTCAAAAAGCGAAAGACTTTCTGGGTAAAGAATATGCTGTGATGGCACGCACAAACCGGCATTATCAAGAAGTTCCAAAACAAGATTTTCAGATAAATCTACTCTTTATCAGAGAGCTTGATTTTATCGTGATGGATAAGAGTATTTTTGGATATTATTGGTATAAGGCAAATCAGGGAGATCGCTACTCTCGCTTGGCAAAGCAGCGCTTTAGTCAAAAGGTCAGATTTCACCCCTTATTTAAACCAAGTCATTACCCGTTTTTATTCCGAGATAAGCTGGTCAGAGATGACTTTGATCGTGGTTTGTCAGAAATTAAATCAAGTGGTCGCTATCAAGAAATCCTGGATAAATACGACCACTTAAGTAATTTGTATCAGCACTGATGTAAACGAAGAAAGCAGAAAGCAGAAAGCTTATGAGGCGATGACCACCTCGCCTTGCTCAAACTTCAGGTAGAAGCAACTTCTACGATGGGTGTGACAAGCTGCTTCATCTTGTGTGACCAGGGCTAGTAGTACATCACCGTCGCAATCCGTTCTCATCGATACCAGGCTTTGCCAGTGGCCAGAGCTTTCTCCTTTGCGCCATAAAGACTTTCGCGAACGGGACCAATAGCACATCTTGGAGGTTTCGAGAGTTTCTTTTAATGACTCGCGATTCATCCAGGCAAACATTAGCACCTCTCTCGTCTCATGGTCCTGGGCTATTACGGGTATTAAACCCTCTTCAGAGAAGTTTAGTTCGTTTAATACTTTATCTAAGGGATAGGAGGTGCCTTCAGCATCGTTTTCGATCGATTTAAACCAGGACTTCATATTTAAATTACCTATATTTACGAGTTATGCGCTGAGATGTTTGGGTTTGGCAAGTCGAGATAAAAGGCTACCATTAAGTCCTAATGAAAACGACAAGACGTAGAGCATACCAAGTGTCAGTATGATCGCCGGCCCGGTTGGCCAGCCAGCATGGTATGACAAGAGTAAGCCGATATAACAACAGAGAATTGCAAAACAAGAGGACGCCAAAAGCATCATATCGAGGCTCTTGACCCAATACCTTGCAGAGGCTGCAGGCAAAATCATCATACCCACAGACATTAAGGTACCAAGGGCGTTAAAGCCGGCAACAAGGTTTAGAACAACTAGCACCAGGAAGGCAAAGTGAGCAATTGGACTTAGTCGACTGACTGATTGCAGGAAAAGCCTGTCCATACACTCAAGAACCAACGGTCTGAACAGCAGAGCAAGTGTAATTAAGGTAATTGTAGAAACCCCGGCAAGCAAATATAAAGCTTCGTTGTTCAAAGCCAGCGCGGAACCGAAAAGTACGTGTAGTAAATCAACCTGACTACCGTTAATTGAAATAATCAGGACGCCTGCTGCCAGAGAAATAAGATAAAAGGCAGCCATGCTGGCATCTTCAGCGACATCGGTCATACGAGAGACGAAACCGGAAAATAGCGCAACAAGGCAGCCTGCGATAATCCCGCCGATGGTCATTGCCTGAATAGATAAGCCGGCCAGAAAAAAGCCTGCCGCTGCACCGGGCAATATTGCGTGTGCCATGGCGTCGCCAGTTAAACTCATGCGTCTTAACATCAGAAAAACGCCAATAGGCGCTGCGCTAATCGCAATCGCAAGGCAGCCAACGATAGCGCGTTGCATAAATGAGAAGTCTAAAATTGGCGCAATAAAAAGATCGAACATCTGTTAGTGAGCCCCGCAATACACGGCGTTTTCATCAAAGGCTTCGTTGAGTTGTCGTGCTCGTTGCCAGTTTTGCTCAGTCAATACGCCGGCAGTTGGCCCAAAAGCGATGGGCTCTCGCGATAACAAAAGGCAATGTGGGAAGTGAGACTTTACTTGCTCAAGGTCATGGAGTACTGCAACAATCGTTTTACCCTGTTCATGCCAGTGTTGAATCAAGTGTAGTAGGTCATGTGTTGTTCGGCTGTCTACGCCGGTAAAAGGCTCATCTAATAATATTAGGTTGGCTTCTTGAACGAGCAAGCGTGCGAACAAAACGCGCTGCATTTGCCCTCCTGAAA
>NZ_LWGE01001207.1:0-1449 GCF_001635315.1 Oleiphilus sp. HI0123 | reverse complement strand
CGGTATCATAAGAAGAAGTCTGCGAAGAATGTAGGCGCTCATTACTTACGGAACCACCACGTATCGATCGCTACTCCGGATTTGGGGGAAATTTCAGGTCTCGCAAGGCTCTTAGTGTAAGCGATACGCTCAACCGGGTTATACCAGTTAGGTATTACGTAGTGCCCGTGTAGTAGAACTCTGTCGAGAGCACGAGTTCGATTAACTAAAGACTTTCTGTCTGGCGCACTGATGACAAGATCAACAAGCTTATCCACGACAGGGTCTTGTATTCCGGCAATGTTTCTAGAACCCTGCGTATTGGCTTTTGATGAATGCCAGTATTCTCTTTGCTCGTTACCTGGTGAATTTGACTGACCAAAACCACCAACCATCACATCGAAGTCAAAAGAGCGGCGGCGATTTATATACTGGGTAGTATCTACGACGCGGATACCGGCTTCAATTCCAAGTTTTTCAAGATTTTTAATAAAGGGTTGTACTACACGCTCAAAGTCTTTCTGGAATAATAAAAACTCGAATGAAAAGGGCTTTCCGCTCTGCTTATTTGTCAGCTTGCCATCCTTCACAGACCAGCCTGCTTCTTTCAGTAACTTGATGGCTTTCCTTAAATTTTTTCGCAAGCTTGCAGGTTTTTCTGTGCTAGGTGAACGGTATTCACTTGTAAAAACAGATGATGGAAGTTGGTCTCTAAAGGCTTCAAGGGTGCTTAGCTCTTCACCAGTCGGCAAGCCCCGCGAAGCGAGTTCAGAGTTCTCAAAATAACTATTACTGCGTGCATATTGCCCATTAAACAAATTCTGGTTGGTCCATTCAAAGTCAAATGCATAGGCGAGCGCCTGTCTGACACGGCTATCCTTGAAAAGTTCTCTACGTGTATTGATAACAAAAGCCTGAAGACCGGCTGGGCGCTCGTGCTTAACTTCTTCTTTGATCAGTTCGCCGTTATCAAACTTTGGGCCGACGTAGGCGTTAGCCCAGTTGCGTGCAGTGTTCTCAATGCGGAAATCAAACTCGCCAGCTTTGAAAGCCTCCAATGCAACAGTGTTATCTTTGTAATATTCGTATACGATTTTATCGAAATTATACATACCCTTGTTAACCGCAAGATCTTTTGCCCAGTAGTTTGGGTTTTTCTTCAGTGTGACCGAGCGACCAGGGTCAAAGCTGTCGATCATGTAAGGGCCGTTGCCGACAGGAATATTTAGCGACGATTTACCGAAATCGTGTTTACTCCAATAGTTTTTGGAAAAAATCGGGAGTTGACCAATGATGAGCGGGAGTTCTTTATTTTGATTGGTAGCAAACTCAAAATGAATGACTGAATCTGAGCGAACCTCAACGTTTTTTACATCGGCATAGTAAGCTGCATAGAATGGTTGTGCTTTTTCATGCTTCGTTAGTGTTTCGAAACTGAACTTTACGTCGTCTGCTGTTATGGGGCTGCCA
>NZ_LWGE01001206.1:0-5628 GCF_001635315.1 Oleiphilus sp. HI0123 | reverse complement strand
CCGCGCTTCAAATCGGACACCTCACAAATTCTCTTACCATAATAAATCGGATCAGCTCTTTTTGTAGCAAGCCCCTAATAAGGTATTTTCCAAGTCACATAAAAACTGAAAACAAAACCTGGCAATTCTTTGCCCTATCATAACCTTGCTCTGATATACTGTCGCTACAACTTGGCCGACTTAGCCACGCAACGGAACAAATAAGGACAAACCGTGCCAAACCAATCTGAAAAATGCAATTCTCACGCCATATCCAATCGCTTTCGGGGCTTTCTTCCAGTCGTGATTGATGTTGAGACCGCTGGCTTTAACGCAAAAACCGACGCTCTACTAGAAATAGCCGCTGTTATTATCAGCATGAAGACCGATGGCGATCTCTACCTAAAAGAAACTGTACATTGCAATGTAGAGCCTTTTAGAGGAGCAAATCTTGAGGCTTCTGCGCTAGAATTTACCGGAATTGATCCGCACAGCCCTTTTCGTAATGCTCAACCCGAAAAGCTAGCCCTAGATAAAATATTCACACCTATTCGAAAAGCAGTGAAGGAAACTGGCTGTACACGAGCTGTACTTGTGGGTCATAACGCAACCTTTGACCACAACTTTGTCTTTGCCGCAGCAGAAAGAGCCAATATTAAGCGCAACCCTTTTCACCCCTTTTCGACATTTGATACAGCAACGCTGTCGGGTTTGGCATATGGCCAAACCGTTCTCGCAAAAGCCTGTGGAGCGGCAGGAATTGAATTTGATGGGAAAGCCGCTCATACCGCAAAGTATGATACGGAGAAGACAGCAGAACTATTCTGCAAGATAGTCAATAAGTGGCAACACCTCGGCGGCTGGCCCCTGTCCTCTTAAGCACTTTCTACTAAGATAAGCCAGACAGCAGCTGCGCGCTTCAGATATCGCCACCTAGGGTTTGTTCGTCTGGCTTTGTTTCCTGGGCCATACCAAACTAAACTTCGCTCCACCCATATCACTTCTGCCCAAGAAGGCTTGCCCCCCATGCCAATAAAGAATACGGCGTACAATTGACAAGCCTAGGCCATAACCCCCTGAAGCACGTGTGCGACTATCGTCCAAACGCGCAAACGGCGTAAAGACAGACTCCCAATCTTCCTCTGGAATACCAGGGCCATCGTCTTCAACATCTACACGACATGTCTCTGCATCAAAAGAGCAAACAACTTTTACCCTTCCTTGAGCATAGCGTGTCGCATTACCAACAAGGTTTTGAATCGAACGATGTATATAACGTGTTTCAACCTCTGACATTTTCCATACATCAGAGCCCTCTTTAAACTCAGAGAAAATACTCATATCTGGCTTAACAAGGCCTTGCTCGGAAACAACTTGATCAACAATTGCGCTAATATCAGCTTCCTGAAATGCCAAGATTGGCCCGCCCTGCTCAAGTCGAGCATAGGTCAATATCTCATCAATTAATTCGTCAAGCTCCTGAATATCGCCATCGATCCCCTTTACTTGCTTTTGCAATGCTTCCTCGGAGGGACAGTCTTCAATCATTTGTACACCAAAGCGTATTCTAGCAACAGGGGTTCTAAGCTCATGCGATACAGCATGGATCATTTCTTTCTGCACATACATCAGGCGCTGTATATGGTCGGCCATACTATTGAAAGCACCACCTAAGCGACTGATCGCATCTTCACTTCCCGCCCCGGATACACGAGCATCTAGCTCACCTCGCGAAATACGACTTGCCGCTGTTTCAATAGAGCGTAAACGGCGACTGAACCCCTCTACCAGGTAATAAACAAAGAGCATAAGCACTGCAACACACAGGGAAACCAGTGCAACGAACAAAATAAATGAAAAACCGGAGAACACTTCACCATACTCTAGACGAAGCAGTTCTCCGCTCTTCAAGCGCACATAACTAAATAAACCATCTTCATCAAGACCGTCATGAAAACCCTGTTTGGCAATATCATTTAATACTAACTGAGAACTTACCGAACTCGTCTCTTCCAATTTAGCAATCGAGACATTAAGCAGTGATTCAATGCTTTCAAGCTTGCTCAACTCCGTCGCATCAACCAGTAATTCGCTTACAAGAAGACGAAAAAGTGCTGAAAACTGCTTATCGCGCAAAGACTCAAAAACTAACAACTGCTCGCTAGAATTTTGCTGCTGGATAATCGCTCTAAGGTAGTCACCTTCCAGGGACACAAGCAGTCGTCCATACATCAAACGCTCTTGCTCTACCGCACTTAGACCTAATGATTCATAATCAGATAGGTAAGTATGTTCAGGCAGCTTTGAATGATCTTCACTGATTACACGGGATAGTTCGGTCATAGGAGTAACCAGCAAATCATGCCAGTAGTGCTCTTCCCTAACCTGATTAGAGACTTTAACCAGACCAAGACTAAAAAGGCCTAGCACAGTGATCACTGAAACTAGGCCAATAAAAATACGAATTAGAATTTTCTTCAAAACCAAAACTCTTTAAATAATTTGGCAAGCCGAGCTTGAGAGACTTATAAACTAAGCCTCTTTTACAAACAAATAGCCCTTGCTTCGAACTGTCTTGATCCTTCGTGGGTGAACCGGATCATCACCTATTTTCGGACGAATTCTAGAGACTCGAACATCAATCGAACGATCTTGACCATCATATTCGATACCGCGCAAGTTAGTAAAGATTTCTTCACGGCTCAGCACGTTACCTGCATTACTGGATAATAACCAAAGTAAGTCAAACTCTGCACTGGTTAAATCGATACTTTCATCGTCCAACCATGCCTCTCGCATTGAGCTATCAACAACCAGGTTGTTAAATACCAAGCGGGTCGCATCAGCTGCCTGACCTGACTCTGCACCAGCATCTGATGATTGGTCAACATGCTCATTAATCCGACGAAGTAAGGCGCGAATTCTTGCTAGCAGAACCCTAGGACGAACAGGCTTAGACATATAATCATCGGCCCCCATTTCCAAACCTAGTACCTGATCTAGATCGTCAGTTCGCGCAGTCAACATAAGAATCGGTCCATTATAATTAGNACGCACCTTACGACATATTGACAAGCCATCCTCACCTGGAAGCATCAGATCCAACACTACCAGATCAGGCTTTTCATTGACGATACGATCAACTGCATGAGAGCCATTACCTTCAACCGAAACGACAAGCCCATTACTCTCCAAGTATTCCTTGGTGAGATCAGCTAAACGCTCATCGTCTTCAACTATTAAAATTCGCCAAGCGTCGTTTTGTTGTTCAACTTCCATCTGTATTTTCTTATCTTAGTTCGTGATTTGGGATTGCATGGAGACCCGAAAGGTACTGATATTCCATACATTTTTCCGTTATGTAACAGTAAGTATATATGCAGCTTCAAAAAACACATGAAAAATTGCATATTTTTTATTCTAGCTAAATTTTACGCAGCTTCGACCACTTCGATTATCTCAATCTCAAAATTGAGAACCAAGCCTGCTAAAGGGTGGTTTGCATCAACCAGGACGAAGTCTTTTTCTACTTTAACAACCTGAACAACCTGCGCATCAGAGCCGGTATTGGTCTGGAACTTCATACCTTCTACAACATGCTCTACTCCTTCAAAAGCTGACATAGGTACTTTTGACACAAACTCCGGGTTATGCGCACCATAAGCCATTTCTGGCGGCACCTGCACTTCCAAGCGATCACCCGCTTGCCTCCCCTTTACAGCTTCTTGAAGCCCTCGAATCACGGAAGCACCACCAATCTCAATTACCATTGGTTCGCCACCTTCTGAAGTATCGACTACTTGCCCATCATCATTCTTCAACCAATAGTTAACTTTATATACTTGCCTTTCTGCCATTATTTATCACTCTTGTTAATCAGACCGGCTTGCCAACCAATCTACAGCTATGCGCCAGGTATTTTGCGGCGCTTTGTTACCAGCAAAGACGCCCGCATGCCCACCCGGAACAACACAAAACTCTTTATCTTCTGAAGAGACTATATCCAAAACCTTGTGCGCAGCACTTACACTCACCAAATTATCAGACTCGCCTGCAAATGCCAGAATCGAGCATCTAATTTGATTAAACTCGGCCATCACCTTTCCAATACGCATTTTTCCTTTAGCCATGGTGTTATTGATCATCATATGAACCGCCATTTCCCGAATGGTACGCCCTGGATAATCTACCATGTCGTCAAACCACTTGCTCATAGTCAGACTTTCTTCCAAATACTCCCTATCCCATAAATTCAAAAACTTCTCATACGTATTAATCACTGAGCCCATTGGGTTAGTTAATTTAAACACTAGCGATGAAGTCCATCCAGGCACATGAAAATAGCGTGTCGGTAAATCAAGTAAGGAAAAATTAAGCACGTTGGAAACCAGGTGCGCTGGCTTATATATTGCCGACAAAACCTTACCTGCTGCGCCGCTCTGATGCATATCGATCGGACTCGCGACTGTCACCAGGTTTTTGACTGATTCATCACCTGAAACCGCCAGATACATAAGAGAAAGCAAGCCACCCATGCAGTATGCAAAGATTGACACCTCCTCCTCATCAGAATGCGTAATGACAGCATCCATGATCATTGGCATCCACTCTAGCACATAGCTTTCCAGCGACAGGTTTTTATGATCTGCGGTTACATCTCCCCAATCAACCAAGTAAACATCATAACCATTCGCTAAAAAATAACGAACAACACTTCTATGCGGCATCAAATCAAATATCATTGATGTTGCGGCTAAAGGCGGCACCAAGATAACGGGCGTTTTGTGTCGCTTTTTCTCTACCTTGATTTTCTCACCCGCGATCTCAATCTCATCATCCTCTAATGGGTGATAATGACGAACTGACATGATGCCATCTTGAAAGATTTCATCGAATGAACTCAAGTTTGAGATATTAAAGTTCTCCGAAAAAGCAAACTGCTCCACACCATTAAGAACAGATAAAAAAACTTTATCTAGCAATCTTAGCTTTTTCTCAACCATCTATAGCTACAACCCTGTTAACAATAAAAAGATATCTCACAGTTATTATCTTAGCCCCACAAATAAAAAAACCCCAGCACAAGCCGGGGTTTCTATAGTAGTACTACTGGCTTCCTAGCCTAAGAACTTGATCATAACGCCCGCAGCAACTGCAGAACCGATAACACCTGCTACGTTTGGCCCCATCGCATGCATCAACAAGAAATTCTGAGGATTATTATCCAGACCAACCTTATTCGATACACGAGCAGCCATTGGAACAGCTGATACACCAGCAGATCCAATCAGAGGGTTAACTTTGTTAGTACTAAATACGTTCATCAACTTAGCCATGATTACACCAGTACCGGTACCTACTGCAAATGCAGCCATACCCAAGAACAAAATACCCAGCGTTTGAAAATCAAGGAATTTGTCTGCACTTAATTTAGAACCAACAGAAAGGCCTAAGAAAATAGTTACGATGTTAATCAAAGCATTCTGGGCTGTATCAGAAAGACGGTCCACAACGCCCGACTCTTTCATCAAGTTACCAAGACAGAACATACCCAAAAGAGGCGCAGCATCAGGAAGACAAAGTGCAACCAGAATCAATACAATAATCGGGAAAAGAATTTTTTCCAATTGATTAACTGTACGAAGCTGA
>NZ_LWGE01001205.1:0-5498 GCF_001635315.1 Oleiphilus sp. HI0123 | reverse complement strand
GACAATCAGGTAGATATCGTTGGCAAAATAGTAAAGGCCTGCGAAGATCAATATAACGCAAAGCACAGAACGCAGGAGGCGTGTGCGCAATTCTATCAGATGGCTGATTAGAGGCTGGCCTTGGTCGACTACAGTGTCGTTTTCAGTTGCGTTGTCAGAAGTCTTACTCATGTCTTTACTATGCTTAGCTTATTACGGAGGCCATGTTATGACTGCTTAGGCTTGTCGTTTTGCGTATTGCTTTGAAGGTCTTTTGACGAATCAGGCTCTTTTGGTGCCTGAAACAGCTTGTCATACTCATCTCTTGGTAAGGGCTCGAACTCTTCAGCTTCTTTGAGGGCGTCTTTAACGGTATTCTGGATCATTTCGACATCTTCATTAATGTCCAAACTCTCGCCCTGCTTTTTAAGCTCGCTTTTTAGGTCTTCGAGTTCTATCTGGCGATTTATTTCCTGAGTGAACTGGCTGGTCATGCGGCGTGCTTTGCCAAACCAGCGACCCAGAGTTCTAGCGGCAACGGGCAGGCGCTCGGGTCCTAAAACCAATAGGCCGATGATAGCGATTAAGACGAGCTCTAAAAAACCAACGTCAAACATAGTATTCGATAGCTAGTGCCTGATCAGGGTTACTTTTGTTGCTCTTTATCATTGCTTTCGACTTTTTCAGCTTTGCCTTCGATGATGTCGCTGTCTTTCTTTTCTACAGCGGCTTTCTCATCATCTTTTATGGCTTTTTTAAAGCCTTTTACGGCGCCACCCAAGTCTCCGCCCATATTGCGTAGTTTCTTGGTGCCGAAAATAAGTGCTACGATCAATAATATAATCAGTAGCTGCATTGGACTGATACCCATAACCTTCTCCTATTTCTGTTTACGAGATGCTTTTTCTTCAAGGCCTGATAAGTCAAAACGACGCTCAAGTTCTTGAAGGATGTCCTTAGCTTCGAGGTCCAGGTGTGAAAGCATTACCAGGCTGTGAAACCATAAATCAGCGGTTTCATAGACTAAGGCTTTCTTACCTTCGTCATCCTGAGCATCTTTGGCTGCAAGAATTGCTTCGGTGCACTCTTCACCGACCTTTTCCAATATTTTATTTAAGCCTTTGGCGTGTAGGCTGGCAACATAAGAGCTGCTGGCATCGGCTTGTCGACGCTCGGCCAAAACTTCTGTTAACTGTTCTAAAACCGTAGACATGGTAACTAAACTGCCTGTTATTTCGTGATTCGTTTGGTGCGGAATATAAAGTACGCACCGACTATTGCTGGCCCGATTTCAGACCAGGTTAAATTTGTTAACCACTGCTGTGTGTCTGGTTTACTTAGGGCAATGGCTAGCACCAACAAGGTACCACCTATCATATAGTCTTTTGTTTGTTTGCGCTGTAGATTTATGTCATTTTTTAGCTGGATAGTTTGCTGTTCGCGCTTTTGTGTAAAGCTATCTAAGTGCTTAATTTGATTCATGGCATCAAATATCAACTTGGGCACTTCTGGTGACTGTTCAAGCCACTCAGGCAAGTGCTGTTTAACGTTTTTCCAAACACCAGGTGGTGCGATGCGCTGTTTCATCCATTTTTCTAGATAAGGTTGTGCCGTGTTCCAAAGATCCAGGTCTGGATAGAGCTGCCGCCCTAAGCCCTCGATGTTTAGTAGGGTTTTTTGCAACAGTACAAGCTGGGGTTGAACTTCCATATTGAAGCGACGCGCTGTTTGGAACAAGCGCAGCAGAAACTGTCCAAAGGATATGTCTTTTAGCGGGCGTTCGAAAATAGGCTCGCAAACCGTACGGATGGCTGATTCAAACTCGTCTGCACGTGTGTCCTCAGGAACCCAGCCTGATGAAATATGTAACTCGGCAACCATTTTGTAGTCACGCTTGAAGAAGGCGAGCAGATTGCGTGCGAGGTAGTTTTGATCCTCAGGCGTTAGTGTGCCAACGATACCAAAGTCGATGGCAATGTATTGCGGGTTGTGAGGATTCTTTGACGAGACGAATATGTTTCCAGGGTGCATGTCAGCATGAAAGAAGCTATCGCGAAATACTTGAGTAAAGAAGATCTCTACGCCGCGTTCGGCAAGTGCTTTCAGGTTGACCCCGGCGGTTCTCAGCGCGTCAACGTCAGCAACAGGAATACCATACACCCGTTCCATGACCAGAACGTGCTGGTTAGTGTAGTCCCAATGAATTTCCGGGATGTAGATCAGTTCAGAATCTAGAAAGTTTCTACGGATCTGGGAGGCATTTGCTGCTTCCCTTTGCAGGTCGAGCTCATCGTAAATTGTTTTTTCATAATCTCTTACGACCTGTACCGGGTGAAGTCGCTTACCATCCACCCAATAGTTTTCCAGAACCAGAGCAAAGAACAGCATGACGGCAATATCTTGGTCGATGGTTCGCTCAATGCCAGGACGAATGACTTTGACGACTACCTCTTTACCTGAATGTAGCGTGGCGCTATGTACTTGTGCAATGGAAGCGGTAGCTAGTGGTTCATCGTCAAACTCTTGGAATACTTCTCCAACCTTCTTCCCCAAGCCTTTTTCAATTAAAGCCTTGGATATAGCTCCTGAAAACGGCGTGACCTGATCCTGTAGGTTTTTGAGGTGATCCGCAATATCATCAGGTAGCAAGTCGCGTCGGGTAGAGAGTATCTGTCCAAACTTAATGAAGATAGGGCCCAGAGTTTCCAAAGCTAAGCGGGTTCGCTCACCGCGAGACATCTTCGGTTTTGGAAAAAAGTGCCAAGGTGCAAGAATTAGAAGTAGTCTGGCGCTTAAGGGGAGCTGAGCAAGCGGAATAAACTCGTCTAGGCGGTAGCGACTAATGACCCACAGAATCACGAATATTCTGCGGAGTTTGGTAAGTAGTAATAACTTCGACACGGAGTTTATTGATCTCTTATTTATGCGTTAATTGGTCGTTTGCTCTTGGCTAACAGTGCTATCTTGATTTGACTTATCACCAAGTCGAGCCTTAATTTTCTTCTCTAAAGCTTCGCTTGCCTGATAGAGCTTGTCGATCGCTGCAAATTGCTTTTTAGCAGCAGCCTTATTTGGAAACAGGCGTAATTCATACTTAATAAACTCTTCCGCATCTCTGATCAAAGATTGAGTCAGGTTTTTGCCAAAACTCAAACTTTGGCGAATAGAGGTGCCGATAATATGTGCGGGAATATCGCCGATAACAGAAGCGAGAATGCCTTCCCAGTCAACACTGACGATGCTAAGGAATGCCTGAATTTGTTGAATTCTGACAGATTCGCCACTTAGTTGAATTTCGTTGGTTTTGAAGAGTAAGCTTTTGTCCTTAGAGCTAGCAAGTTTAATAAAGGACAGTAAGGAACCTTTGATCTGAACGCTGGAATGGTCCTGAGCGGGGAGTATGGCAACTCGATAAACCACTTGGGTGTTATCGTCTGACTCGTTACTTTGGGCTTCGTTTTGCTCTTCAACGCCCACATAGATAACTTTGCTAGGGGAACTGACACTAATGGCTAGCACACAGTCTCTAAGGCGTTTTAAATGTTTCTGAGCCGCAGGGTCCATTGAAAGAGCTGTATTGATTGCACTTTCAATAGTAACTGCAATTTTAGTTAGCCGCTTAGTGTCCATAAGGCTCATCTTAAGGTTTTATACCCGTATGTAGAGCAACAATGCCGCCGCTCATGTTGTGATAACGACAATTGGCAAAGCCTGCGTTTTCCATCATACCTTTTAAGGTTTCCTGGTCAGGGTGCATGCGAATAGACTCTGCCAAGTATTGATAGCTTTCACTATCATTGGTGATCAAACGCCCCATTAAAGGCAGAGCCTTGAAAGAGTACTGGTCGTAAACTTTACTGAGCAGGTCATTCTTTGGCTTGGAAAACTCAAGAACCAATAGTCTGCCGCCTGGTTTTAATACGCGTGCCATTGAGGCTAGTGCCTTGTCTTTATCTGTCACATTTCTAAGGCCAAAGGCGATGCTGACACAATTAAAATAGTTGTCTGGAAAAGGGAGTGTTTCGGCGTTGGCTTGAACAAAATCGATGTTGCTGCCGTAGCCTCTGTCTAGTAAACGGTCACGCCCGACATTCAGCATGGATGAATTAATATCGGCGAGAATAACTTGCCCTTGTTCACCAACGCGTTTGGAGAATTGCATGGTCAGGTCTCCCGTTCCACCTGCAATATCCAAGACCTTATGTCCCGGACGGACACCACTGGATTCGATCGTTAACTTCTTCCATACGCGGTGAATGCCTAAAGACATCAAATCATTCATGATGTCGTATTTGCTGGCAACCGAATGAAAAACATCAGCGACTTTTCCTGCTTTCTCTTCAGCTTTGACATTTTTAAAGCCAAAGTGGGTAGTGTCATCTTGTGATTGCTGGGCCTGTGAATCTTGTGTGTGAGACTCTTGGGTCATGGGCTATACTCATCTATATGTAACGCGGATCTAAAAATTGTGCTCATTCTAACTCTGCTGTGTCAGGAAAACTATCATGACTTGTAGGTAAATGAATGAACTTTGCTAGGCAGTTGTTTTGCATCAAGAGCAATCGAGGTAAACTGTCGGGTTTCGCCCGAATAGAAAGCGCTTCGTTAGCTTAAAGATTTAGGGCGTCTAATTGAGCCGCGTTTTGGAAGAAGTTCAAAGTTAGGGCTAGAGCAGTAAACAGATTAGAGAAAAATATATGTCAGTGATACAGGTTGTTCGAGAGCATCATTTGGCTCACGATGAAATTAAGAAGATTTCCGAAGATATGGTCGTCAGTTTGGCTGAGGAATTTGGTGTTAAATATCATTGGGAAGGTGATACAGTGCGCTTCAAAGGTGCTGGAGCTAAGGGGCGAATGACAGTGCTACCACAACAGGTTGACCTGAAAATGGAGCTGGGTTTCTTACTTATGCCTCTTAAATCCAAAATTGAGAAATCAATTATTCGCCGATTAGATGAGTGTCTTTCCTAAGTAAATTTCCGATGATGTAAAGCGCCGAACTAATAAAAAGAGCTAATTTATGGCCCCGATATCCAAGTGTAACGCAGATACTGAAGCAGTGGCGAATACCATCTCATTTCCTCGTTTTGTTTCTAAGCTACCGGCTTTTATCAAAGGTACGCCCAAGAGAGTCAAGGGAATGTATATCGCGAGCCGAAAACCAGGTGATTACCCTGCCGGGATGGGGGTTTGTCTTGAGCAGTCGGCCTCAAGAAATCCGCAAGGGCTTGCGTTAATTTTCGAAGAGCGGGAATTTACTTACCAGATCTTCAATCAGTGGGTTAACCGACTTGCGCGATCACTTCTGAACTCTGGTTACGGCAAAGGTGATGTCATTGCTGTTTTTATGGAGAATCGCCCAGAGCTATTGGCCTGTGTTGCTGCGATTGCCAAAATAGGGGCCGTGAGTGCGCTCATCAATACCAGTCAGCGCGCCGCGGTGTTACGCCACAGTTTTGAGCTCGTCGATGCTAAAGCAATTATTGTCGGGCGAGAGCTATTTTCAGCGATTTCTGA
>NZ_LWGE01001204.1:0-4137 GCF_001635315.1 Oleiphilus sp. HI0123 | reverse complement strand
AAGCCTTGGATGAGATACTTTGACTTTAAATCATGTCATTATGATCTAGTTTTGTGCTTGTCGCGTATACCTTGTAGAACTGTTAAAAATGCATGGCATGTAAGAGGGTGATGGGTATGAAAAAGCATAATGTTATTGTCTCCGACAAGGCTGCTTCTAGCGACGCTATGAAAAGCCGAGGTGAGAAGTCAATTCAAGTAGGTTTGAGTGCCTGTTTGGCGGGTCATGAGGTGCGTTATAATGGCGGTCATACCCAATCTCGTTTATGCCTCAATGTACTTAGTAAGCACTTCGAATTTAAAACCTTCTGCCCAGAAGTTGCTGCTGGGTTTGGAACTCCCAGACCTACCATGAGGCTGACGGGCAACCCGGAATCGCCTCAATTAAATTTTAGCGACGACAATTCTAAAGACTTGACTGATCAGTTAGTGAGTGGTTTTGAGCACAAACTACCAGAAATGGGGAGTTTGGATGGTTATATCCTGATGAGAAACTCGCCTAGTTGCGGCATGGAAAGGGTGAAAGTCTATCAGCCTAATGGTCATGCTCATATGAAGCCAGGGATGGGCGTTTTTGCTCGTGCTTTAAGGGAAAAATATCCGCTAATGCCAATTGAAGAAGAAGGTCGTCTCAATGATGACGTCTTGTATGACAATTTTGTGATGCGCGTTTATGCGTATCATAACTTTCGTAAAGAAGTTTTGGATCAGCCTAGTGTTTTAAAACTAACCAAATTCCATGCGAGCTACAAATACTTATTGATGGCACATAATCAAAAGCAAGCGAAAGCGCTTGGCAGGTTGTTAGCGGGTGACAAGAGCTTAAGTATCGAAATGCTTGCAGGGCGTTATTTTGAGGGTTTTATGCAAACACTCTCTAAACCTGCCAATCGAAGAGGGCATACAAATGCCTTATTACATATTCTAGGGTACTTAAAAAGAAGCGTACCCTCAGTGTCACGCCAGCACATTGAGTCTTCTATTTTGAAGTACAAAGAAGGCATAACTCCTTTGGCAACGCCTTTAACCCTTCTGTCTCACTATTTGAGTCAGTTTGGCTCAGCTTATATAAATGAGCAGAGATACCTACAGCCTTACCCTGAAAACATTCACCCTATCCGTAAGTATTGTCACTAGTGTTTTTATAATGAAGAAATAGTCAATATAGCCTCTAAGTGATTTACCGTTTAGGGACTTGGCTAGTAATGCTTTATTGGCAAAACTTCCATGGAGTAACTATAGTTATCACTCAGGCTTATTTTGGTACAGCCTTAAATAATGCAGTTAACTGTGTTTGATATAATAAACTATAGTGAAAAGTTGGGCGACGATTGGGGAATACATCAGTTCAGGCGGCAAGAGGCTTTGGTTCATCCGAAGACTGGGTTGAAGAAAGTGCAGTTAATCTTTTGTATGCAAATGCAGTGGCGGCAACATTTGGGAGCTTAGCTGTTTTACTCCTTATTGCGTTTTCTGTGTCCGACTATATTGATTCGTTGATTCGTTGATTCGTTGATTCGTTGATTCGTTGATTCTTGGCACTTGGGTTCTGATGGGCGTAGCTTTAGCCATTTTTAGAGCCTTAGCATTGGTTCTATTTAGGCTTAAGAGAGACAAGTTTGGTATACCTTTTTGGCAATACTCTTACCGCTTACTAAATTTATTGTCTGGAACTTTGATTGGCCTTGGCGCGGTCTGTTTCTTTCCCGTTCTTCCCGCTGAGTATCAAGTAATTATTCTGTCTGCAGTTGTAGGCTTGACCGCGGCAGCGCTAGCGACACATGCGGTTGATAACCCCGCATTTAACTTGTTTATGTTGCCTGCGTGTGGCTTGCCTGCGTTAGCATTTGTTTATTTTGATTACGAATCTCATTACGTCCTAAGTCTGTTATTAGCTTTCTTTATGCTTGTCATGATAAAGACGGGTCGTCAGACACGGGAAACGTTAATAGAAAATTTTAAGCTTACCTATACACTGCAATATCGAGCTAATCATGACCCCTTAGTAGGTCTTTTTAATAGGGGAGAGTTTGAAAGGCAGTACATGACCAGCACCCCCAATAGTCTTCACAGCATAGCGCTTATTTTTATTGATCTAGATAATTTCAAAAAACTAAATGATAGCTATGGTCATCAAAAAGGAGACCAAGCATTAACTGAATTTGCGGAAATAATTCGGGCTCAAACTCGCAAGGATGACGTTAGTGCGCGTCTTGGTGGAGATGAGTTCACAATATTATTGTTTGTTGATCAAATCGCTACGGCAAAAGCGATCGCGTTGAACATAATTGCTGACACGCAGAATATGGGTGTTAATGCTGAACTTGGTGACCTAAAAATCGGCTGTAGTGTCGGCTTAGCATTTACAAGTAATAATAACTTACCTTATTCGAAGCTGATGAGTGCAGCCGATAACGAGTGTTATAGAAGTAAACGCAATGGCAAAAATCAGTTAAGCGTTACTGATATAGATAAACCAACGCAGAGCTAGGTTAAGGGCCTTTCTGGAATCTACTTCTAGCTTGCAAGGTTTGTTAGATATTTCCTTATGTTACCGCAAAATATTAGAGTAATAGCTCTTTCCCTTTTGTCTAAATTTCCTGTAATGTGCCCTCGTTCCTATTACTACAGGCTAGGTTGTAAGTACTCATAAGTGGAAATAGCTTTTGCCTGTACTATGCTTTATGAAAAAAAAGGATGATTGCTATGAGTAAAAAGTTCTGGGGTATTACAGCCTCTATTGTTGGTGCTGCGACGGTATTTCACTTCGCGACCTTACCACCAGCACCGCCGAGTGTGCCGCCTGTTCCAGAAAACATAGCTATTCCAGAGGTGCCCACCTTAACGCCTTACGACTTGCCAACGGGTAACGTTGAGGTTTCTGACGAACCCTATCGAGCGACTTTCCGAAGTGTCGGGATTCCAGACTTAATCGAAAACGATCTAACCACTGGTGTATACAAAGGTACCCCTTACTGGCTGGAAAGAGCTGAGTGGTTTAACGAGAACTATTACAATACTCTGGCAGCACGTAAAGTCTGGCCAGAAGGTAAATCGCCAGATACGCATGAGCGTGGTGACCCAGTAACATGGGCGATAGAGCCTATTGCTCAATATACTCCGCCTCCTTGTGATCAGCCTCAGCCAACCGGCTATGATGCTGAGGGTTGTCGTTATGTCAATGCACTGTTCAAAGATGTTGAAGCAGTTGACCCTGAAAAAGCTCAAGCAATGAGAGATCAAGCCCGTCGTGGCCGTGATGTTTGGTTTAAAGGTACCTTTGGTAATCAGGATGAGAACATCATTCACCAAGCACGACTAACCGGTAAAGAGGGTATGAACTACCCGTGGTTAGATACTCGCACTCGTCCTTATCGTTTCACCAAATGGGGCTTGATCAACGACCCGGATTGTAAGCAAGGTGATGCGTCTTCTAATTGGTATGATATCTGCCAAGACCCTCATTCATCGGGTGTGCTCGGATATCGTAAATACTATCAGGAGCCGATCAAGGATGAGTCTGGCAAAGTGGTTTACGATGCAAGAACTGCAGCCTACGAAGAAAATGAAATCAAAGAAAACAAACGCTTTGCTATCGGACACCCCTGTGTACAGTGTCACGTAGCGTTTGAACCGACAAACCCGCCTAAAGATCCAAATGAGCCTAAGTGGGAAAACCTGAGTGCAACAATTGGTAACCAACACACGCGCCAGCCTATGGCTTTTTTCCAAGGTGTGCCTGAAGACCATTTAGCGAACCAAGCAGTGATGGCAGGACGTTTAGGAACAATTGACACGTCGATTGTAGCGTCTGATTGGAGCCACAACCCGGGTACGCAAAACAATATTATGGACTTCCATAACAAGCGTGTCTTTGAGCATGAAATGAAAGACCCGGTCACGGGTGAAGTTTCAACAGCGCGCACTCGTCACGTACTGAAAGGCGGTGAAGATAGTGTCGGTGAACACCTAGCGCTGATTCGTGTTTATGTGAATATCGGTATGTGTACAGAAGAATGCTGGGTGCCTAACTTTCCGCATCCTGGGCAGCATTTCGGCCAAGGCAATAAGCAAAGCCCAATGCGTATTATGCAATGTGCAAACGAATGTGATGCGTGGAACTATGCCGATGCAAAAA
>NZ_LWGE01001203.1:0-1982 GCF_001635315.1 Oleiphilus sp. HI0123 | reverse complement strand
GCTTCCGGACTTGCAACCTTTCGTAGATCAATTGAGTTACTCTGCCAAGCACCCTCTTGTAGAAAGCTATGACCGTATTACGTGTCATAACAAAGCGCTCACACAAAGCTTCCTTGATGAGCTTTCACCAAGACTCAAAAGAATGAAGGACTCAGGCCGCTATAAAGAAATTTCCGGCGAGTTATTTTTTGACTTCGATAGTGAGTATAAACAACAATAGCCGGCTACCGTACAGATCGAAACAATACATGAAGCGACAATGGCTATTGCACGACTCAAGTATTTTACCTTATTAGGTTTTTTACTATTTTTCAGTAAGTTAGCAGCAGCGGAAGAGTCTATTGATTGTTTCTTAAATACAGCGGCGAGTATGCCCGCTGAAACAACGCTGGCCGAAGTTGCTCACTCATGCACACAACAAAAAGACAAACCACTTATTCCGAGGCGATGATAACCCGGATATCGACGACTACCTAGGTCACTATGAAATTACCGGTGTGATGGACTGGGGGCGCTATAAACTCAGCAGCTCGGTGAGATACAACTTCGACACAGGTTATGGGTCTGCGGAAACCGGATTCAGTTTTCCGATGTGGGGGCGATTAAGAGGTTTCATACAATTTTTTGAAGGCTATGGAGAAAGCCTAATTGACTATGACCACCGGGTACAACGAATAGGCCTGGGCATATTGCTCACCGACCTACTCTAGAATGAATGCTCCAGGAGCGCTTTAGACGCAGAGAGTATCGCATGCTGGTTGTCTTCTTCCAGTTTGAAGCGTTCCTGATCCAGCTTAAAAATCACTCGTTTGTCAGTTTGCTTACGCGCCTCATGAGTTGGCATGTGCTCTAGCGCATCATACATTTTGATAAACACTGAAAACCGCTCATCTTCATGCAGGTTGGGGGCTAAATGGTCAAGTAGCACTTTAATTCTAATGCATCCTTCCGACAGCTCAACCTGCTCGTCTAACATGCATTGTGCGATAACCTTAATGCTGTTGAGGGCCTTATCTTTCTTTTCAGCCACCTCCTCCAGATAAGCTTTTTTCGCGTCCTCTATTCTTTGAATTTTGTTCCATGTTTTGAAGCTAAAACGGAATAAGAAAATAGAAACAAGACTACCGACAACAATTGCAAGCCAGATAAAGTTCTCAGACATATAACAAATCAACTCGAAAGATAGAAAGCGCGAAATTATAGCAGCTTCAGCAAATAGTGTATTTATTTTAAAGTGATTACTAGTTCCTTATAGGAATGCACTCAAATTGACACCGGTCATCACACTAGTAGAAACCTCGTAGTATGCTCACTTCAACAAACTCATTTATACATTACAAATTTTATTGGAGGCAAGATGGAATCTCCCAAGGTTTACGTTCGCGATTACATGCACCCAGCGACATACTCATTTAAACTTGATACTAGCGTTGAAGAAGTCGTTAAAACACTTACCAAAAGCCATATCGTAGTAGCGCCAGTGTTAGATACTGACGGCAAACTGGTAGGTTTTATCACTGAGCAAAACTGCATCAAGCAGATGCTCAACAATACCTACTATTGTGATAGCCACGAAGTAGCAGCTGACATTATGCGAGAGAATCCTCTATCCGTATCCCCTGATGAAGATATTCTTAAGCTAGCAGAAAGCATGCTAAGGAAAGGGCCCAAGATCTACCCAGTAATAGAAAATGATAAAGTGATCGGCATTATTAGACGTGCTGATGTACTAAAAGCACTTAGCCTGGCCAAAAAAGATATGTGTGCAGTGAAGTAGTATTATGCTTCTCTAGCAGGCTAAAGTTGTTCTAACTTCATTTAGCCTGCTCTATCTTCAGGTTCTTAAAACTCCATTCGCGATATGCCCCCATTCCCCCTCCCTGCCGAATAAAAGGTTCACGACAACTCCATTTCAAAATTTGCTATACCAAAAGTAAATTTCTTGTCTGCGAACATAAATAGTTCCGATATCTTCATAGACC
>NZ_LWGE01001202.1:0-4792 GCF_001635315.1 Oleiphilus sp. HI0123 | reverse complement strand
GTAGAATTCCAGCCACGATAAATGACCAGACATAGGATCCGGTACTCGCGACTATCGCTCCCGATATTTTGGTCATCACAAAACCGCCTATTCCCCACGAAGTAAACAGAAGGCCATAATTGATACCAAAGGACTTCAAGCCCCACCAACCCTTACAAAAGGCAGGAAAAAGCGCCAGATTGGTACCGTAATTAAAGCCAATAAAGGTCGCCGACAAGACAATAAAGAACGCCATCGCCCCCTCACTAGAGACGACGAATATCGCCAGAAACATATTCAAAGACTGAAGCGCCAGGAAGATTGCCAAGGCAAGGTTTTTACCCATGGCATCAGACACCACGCCAGCAATAATCCGTCCTGAGGCATTACCTACCGCCATGATGGCGACGACGATAAACGCAGCGTTACCCATACTTTGCTTCGCCATCCCAGCCACGCTACCAATCACCATTAGCCCGGCTCCAGCGCCAATAAAATACAGAAACCAGAGTTTCCAAAATGAAGCCGTTTTAATAACCAGTGATGCATCCATGGATCTTTCAGGCTCACTGCGTTGAACCGGTTCCAAGTCTTCTTGCTCTGTTTTGGCAGGCAGTTCTTTAACTACATTCTGATCCGAAGATTCTGGTTCAGCAGGAACATAGCCCTCAGGCGGATTCTTAAGAAAACGGGATAGAATGCTTAAGGCAATAAAGAATGCAGCGCCAAAAAACATCATGGTGCTTTGCAAACCCCACTCACCAACAAGGTAAGAAGCCAAGGGGGCAATATAGACAGGTGCCAAGCCAAAGCCTGCAACGACCAAACCCGCAATAAGTCCGGTCTGCCCGCCGGGGAACCACTTCAGTGCAGGTGGCGTAGCCGAAGCATAACCAAAACCGATACCTGCACCGGTGAGCACACCAAAACCAAGCACCCAAGCTGTATAACTCGTGCTTTGCGAAATCACCAGCAAACCTGCACCCACTAACACGCCACCAATCAGTGCCGTTACCCTGGGCCCTAATAAGTCCTGGCACTTACCCGCCAGAATCATCGTAAAGGCAAACACTAAACAGCAGATGGCATAAGGATCGCCAACCGAAGCTCTGTCCCAATTAAATCCACCGGCACCGCCCGCTTCAATTGATTCAACAATCTTGGATTGATAAATGCTCCAGGTATAAAGCACCCCTAGAGCCAGGTTGATCCCTGTACCCGCGATGGCTACCTTCCACCCCGGATTCTTTAGTATTTCAGACATATCCCTTCCTTATCTCTACGAACATGAAGACCGCCTTTAGGAGGCGAGTGAGATTTTTTTATTGAGTGCTCAATATAGTCTGAGTACGGCAGAAGAAAATGACGGGAGTCAACAGGTGCGTAGATTAGGCTTAGTTTTTGAAAAATTGGAATAGTGCCTAGAGACAAAGATGATCTTGCTCAGCGACTTTGAAACTCTGTTTACAATGTTCAAACGGGCAGTCAAAACTCAGTGATACCGACTGCAATTGCAGATCCCTAACACCCTCAGCTTCCGTGTCACATGATTTACCATATAGCCGGTCGCCAACAATCGGGTAGCCTAAGGAGGAGATGTGTTGGCGAATTTGGTGCTTGCGGCCCGTTAGTAATCTAACGTCAAGTAGGGAATACTCGCCCTTACCTTCAACATAAGAAAACATACTACATGCGGCTTTACCCTCCACAGGGCTATTTACTTCATAGTCTTGCGGGAAGATAGAAAAATCACCGTGCACAATTGCCTGGTAGCGTTTATCAACCCTCCCCTGACTAAACATCTCACTAAAGCATTGCGCAGCTTTTTTACTATGACATAAAACCATTAAACCCGTGGTTGCTCTGTCCAACCGATGGACTAGAAAGACAGGTCGTTCATGGGTATTGCTAAGCTTAGCAAGGTTTACTTCTACCCAACGATTAATACTGGCAAAGTCTCCCCATCGGCTTCCCTGGCAGTTCAGGCCATAGGGTTTGAACCAAATACTGTAATCATAAGCATCATGGATCAACTTTGGTTCAGGGATAGCTTGCCTGAGAACTTCAGCGTTATAATTAAGTTCAAGCTCATCACCAGCCTTTAGCGCCTTACTAGCTCGCCTTAAACGCTGCTTCCCCTTCCCTCGATGCAACCATACAGCGCCTTTTTGCATGGCGTCTTTTATCTTGGCTTGCGAGAGATTCGTATGACTGGCGAGTATCTGGCTTGCCTTAATGTGGCAATTACTTTCATCGAGCGTTAGTTTGAATTCGACTATTTCTGTCACATTATTAACCTTAGATTAAAGACACAATATTAGCGTTTAAGAATGATATTCGCCTTACCCGCCAAATAACGCTCTCGAAAGAGTTTAAAGTATTTATCCAAGCTTTGCGCAGCTTCATGCTCACCCGCCAACTTCAGTACTTCAACACCCACTTCGGCCGTACATAACTGATGATCCTGTGATGCTTCGCGCAGCTGATAATTTGACACCTTTTCAGGGCTAATCCCCAACACAGGAAAAGGCCGAAGATAAGCACTACGAAACATTTTTTTAGCCTCTCGCCAAGTTCCATCTAAGATAATAAATAAAGGCCTCTTGCCATGCACTTGACTCTCTATTTCAACCGGGTTTCGAATACACTGATCAGCTTCTGCATACTCATGAGGAAAGACCACGATAGGAAAGTAATCTGGATTCTCCAATAGATCGCGCAAAGCAGCCTCCTGCTCGGTACGTTGCCACTGGAAAGCATAATTGTCAGGGATAAGATCTGCGATGATGCGTCCGGTATTACTGGGCTTAAATACTTCCCCCTGATAGAGAATAAAACAAAATGCACAAGCAGCCTCAACAACGGGTCGCTCTGCACAGATGCAATGATGCTCAACTAATAGGCATGACGGGCACCTTTCTAACTTGCTACCACGAGCAGAAAAAGGCCGATGTATCTTTTTACTCTGCTCATCTCGTAATTTTGAGACTGCATTAAGGTGCATAACTCTCCGACTTCTTTGCAATTTTAAGGATTCTAATGACTGAATTGTAAACCATAATAAAACACGCACTTAGGCGTTTTACAGGCTGGTCTGCTTAGTTTAACTTTAATGGCATCTTAATTACTTAATAATTCAAACCTTTTTATTAAACGAATCCGCCCTTCCAGATAAGCCAATCACGATTTAGTATCACTCAATTTGACTTCAAGATTTTTCACGTCATTATTAAGCACATGACAAGCTCAGAAACTAAACGCCCTTATCAAATCTCCAATCGTGCTGAATCAACTGCTCAAACTATTTGTGGCCGCGACTGAATTATACCTCTGGAAGTGATGAGGCATGGTTTAAATCAGGGCACTGAACAAACTGACAAAACATTGCTTAAGCTAGTAAAGGCTTGGTAAGTGTGAGAAAACAAAGTTAGATAACTTAATGAATATTAGCGATAAACAGTATGGCCAAGGTGACTCGACCTTTGTTGCCGCAGGCGGTGAACCGGGACTGACACGTTTAGTTGATACGTTCTATTTAATGATGGATACCCTACCCGAAGCACAAGTCATTCGGAAAATGCACCCTGAAGATTTGACTCTATCCCGACAGAAGCTCACCTACTTCCTGGCCGGGTGGATGGGTGGACCGCGTTTGTATATGCAACACTTTGGATCGATTAGCATCCCTAAAGTACATAGCCACCTCACCATAGATAGTGAAGAAAGAGACGCCTGGATGCTATGTATGGAGAAAGCTCTCGACACTCTCGAATACCCAGAGTCTTTCAAAAGCTATTTATTAGAACAGCTATTTAGACCTGCAGAGATGATTCATCAAACCAGCCACAGCAAACATGACGAGGAGCCTTCGTGAGCACAACCCCCTTATCCATTCTCTCCGACCTGGCCACCGACACTCACGTAAAAATCCAGCAAGAGCACGCCAACATTAATCCGGTTGTCGGTGTCAGCAAAAATATGCGAGCTAACGGGATTCCGGCCGACGTCATGACAATTGATTGTCTGAAAAGTGGTAAACGAATCATCTTGATTCTGCATGATGAACAGCCCGAACAGCTTATGTATCAGTTCGCTTACCGAGATAAGGACCCTGATGATGCATTTCAGCAAATCAAGCTGGCAGATATAAGCGTCGACCTACTCTATACCTGGATAGTGGAATACTTCTCTTAGCGGCAAACTTACAGCTCGTAACCCAGGTAAAAGTATACCGAGCTGGCACCATGATCATTGGCACCGTAGCCCAAAGCAACTGGGCCCATTATGGTGTCGGTGCCTAGATAGATACTACCACCATAAATAAGCTCTTCGAGGTCGACTTTCTCATCCTGTCTCCACACATTCCCAGCTTCTGCGCTAAGTCCTACGTATAAGGGCAAACCTGTTTTTCT
Source organism: Oleiphilus sp. HI0123 (assembly GCF_001635315.1). NCBI lineage: Bacteria > Pseudomonadati > Pseudomonadota > Gammaproteobacteria > Oceanospirillales > Oleiphilaceae > Oleiphilus > Oleiphilus sp. HI0123. Next base: position 401 of record NZ_LWGE01001202.1, on the reverse strand, counting down.
AATAAAGCCTCCACGTAAGTCGTATTGATAAATCAATGCCATAAAGGCCTTATGCGGCCCGCTCAGGTCTCGCTCGTTAAAACCGGACAGGTTTAAAAAACCACCTAAAGAAGCATTGTTAACACTGTGTTCGCCATCATCTACGAACATCTTATTAAAAGCAGCCTTGCCTACAAAGGCATGGCTATCAATACTAATCGCGCCCTTCCACTCAAAGCCAAGCTGAGTAGACTGGACGCCGAAATCACTTTGCCCTCCATCTTGAAGCGTTACATTATCAGCATCTTCTTCTTTATGAATAAGGGAAAGCTCAATTCGATTTCCTTCTGTTGGAAAGCTGGCACTATTTAAGCTGTCATAACCCAGTTTAAGATAAGCTCCATACGTGTCATAGTTTATCT
>NZ_LWGE01001201.1:0-3062 GCF_001635315.1 Oleiphilus sp. HI0123 | reverse complement strand
CTTTCCCTTACAAATAGAGAAAAATGTGACGATTGGCCACAAGGTCATGTTGCACGGTTGCCATATCGGAGAGAATTCCTTGATTGGTATTAATGCCGTTGTACTGAATGGCGCGAAAATTGGTAAGAATTGTTTGATTGGCGCGAACGCCTTGATACCTGAAAATATGGTCGTGCCGGATGGCTCGATGGTGCTGGGTAGTCCTGGCAAGGTGAAACGTGCTTTAAGTGAGCAGGAGATTCAAATGCTCAGTCTAAGTGCAGCGCACTATGTTCAAAACGGTCAGCGCTATGAATCAGGGTTGATTCTGGAGGACTAAGTGTTTGCCTGTTAAGATCGACGTTTCACATTTTATGTTTTTATTAGAAAGTAGTTGCCGAATAGTCGTTAGCGAAGAGTAGTTGTATGCCAGAAGAAATGAATGAAGTCCCGTCTCCATGTGTCAGTATTTGTGCACTTGATGTAAATGATGTCTGTGTGGGTTGTCACCGCACGGGTGACGAAATATCCCGCTGGTGGGGCATGGACAATACTGAAAAGAAAAAAATACTAGAGCTCGCTAAAGAGCGCGAACAGAAATCCTATATCTAGATTTATCCTCACAACTGACAACAGGTTTATCAAAATGACTAGCATTGGCACGCCCTTATCGCCTACGGCAACAAAGGTATTATTTTGCGGCTCTGGTGAGCTGGGCAAAGAAGTGGTTATCGAATTACAGCGCTTTGGTGTCGAAGTGATTGCTGTGGACAGGTATGCCAATGCACCGGCGATGCAAGTCGCACATCGCAGTTACGTGATCGATATGCTTGACCCAAAAGCGCTTAGAGAGGTGGTCGAGAAAGAGCAACCACACTTAATTGTGCCAGAAATCGAAGCCATTGCGACCGCTGAATTGGTGGCGCTAGAGAAAGAAGGCTACCAGGTTATTCCCTCTGCACGTGCAGTTAATCTCACCATGAATCGCGAAGGTATTCGGCGCTTGGCGGCAGAGGATTTGAGCATAAAAACCTCTCCCTATCAGTTTGCCAGCGATTATGAGGCTTATCTACAAGCGCTTCAGGAGATTGGTTTGCCGTGTGTGGTGAAACCGATTATGAGCTCCTCTGGCAAAGGCCAGAGCACTGTGAAGACTGAGGATGGTATTGATGCCGCTTGGGCATATTCACAAGAAGGTGGCCGTACAGGGGCAGGCACCATCATTATCGAAGGCTTTGTCGACTTTGATTATGAGATAACCTTATTAACTGTTCGCCACGCTGGTCAGACAAGTTTCTGTGCGCCGATTGGCCATGTCCAAAAGAATGGTGATTATCAACAGTCATGGCAGCCTCAAGCAATGAGCGAAAAGGCCTTGGCAGCGGCTCAGGATATCGCTCATAAAGTGACTGAAAACCTGGGTGGCAATGGTATCTTTGGCGTTGAGTTATTCGTAAAAGGCGATGAAGTCTTGTTTAGTGAAGTCTCACCTAGGCCACACGATACAGGCTTAGTGACCTTAGTATCGCAAGATCTTTCTGAGTTTGCTTTGCATGCGCGGGCTATTCTTGGATTGCCTATTCCCCAGATTAAACAGCTTGGTCCGGCAGCGTCCTCGGTCATTTTGGTTGAGGGGGAGTCCAAACAACTTTGCTTTGGTAACCTTGAAGAATGTTTGTCTGATACTGATGTGCACTTGCGCTTGTTCGGCAAGCCCGAAGTAAAGGGGCAACGCCGTATGGGGGTTGCACTGGCCTTGGGTGAAACAATTGAGGCGGCAACGCAGAAGGCGATCAAGGCATCTTCAGCGGTGACATTAAAGTTCTAGCGTTATTAGTGTGAAGTATAATGGCTGAAACGCAAAAAGTAATCGATAAAGGCTTTCCTCCGGTGCTTGGAGAAGAGCCAACAGTTCTAATATTAGGCACGATGCCCAGTGTTAAATCCCTGCAAGAGAAGCAATACTACGGACATCCTCGCAATGCCTTCTGGTGGATATTGGCGCAACTATGCAGTTTTGACCTGGCCTTGCCTTATGTGCAACGCCTGGAAGAGGCTAAACGCTGCGGTATCGCGATTTGGGATGTCGCTCATTCATGCTACCGCCCAGGAAGTCTGGATTCGAATATCGACCAGTCCACTATGAAGGCGAATGATATTCAAGGCATGCTTGAACAGAACCCGAGTATTAAGCTGATTGCGTTTAACGGTCAGGCTGCAGCCAAGTTGTACAAGAAGTTTATCGGCGTTTCAGTTACTCCTGATACAATCCTGAACTTACCTTCGACCAGTCCTGCCAATGCAGCCATGTCGAAAGAGGATAAGCTAGCGTCTTGGTGTGCTATGAAAGAATTTTTAAATTTAGATGAATATATCAGTGAGTAATGTTTGTGAGTGAGATAAACCAGGACTTAAGTGAAATATATAGCTTTCTTGGCTGTGAAACCCCTGACCTTTGGGTCGAAAATGCCCTGGCTAATCAGGATATCATGCTGCTGGATCACGCTCACTGTGAGAAGAAAGCAGCAATGACGGCGCTCAATCTGATTCACCGTTATCCGGGTAATCCAGACTTGCTGATGAAGATGTCTCGCTTGGCTCGTGAAGAGCTCAGGCATTTCGAACAGGTAATGAAATTTATCAAAAAGCGTAAACTGACATACGGCCACATGACCGCATCACGCTATGCAGCAAGGCTTAGAGATTCTGTCCGAAAACAAGATCCTGACCGTGTGATTGATCTACTGATCATTGGCGCATTTATTGAAGCGCGCTCCTGCGAGCGCTTTGCCAAGACAGCGCCCTTGCTAGACGATGAGTTAAAGGACTTTTATATTTCTTTGCTCAAGTCGGAGTCTCGTCACTATCAAGACTATCTAAAACTTGCTTCGGGTTATTGCAAAGAAGGGCTCGACGAGAGAGTCGCTTTTTTCAGAGAGAAAGAGCAGGAATTAATCGAGCAGCCAGATGAAGAATTTCGTTTTCATAGCGGGCCAGTGACTGCTTAGGTTTAGTTGGCTGGCGTTGCTATATGCAGCTGTACAAAGCATCAATTAAGGCTTTGGCGCAGGGCCCTGTTTCAT
>NZ_LWGE01001200.1:0-21032 GCF_001635315.1 Oleiphilus sp. HI0123 | reverse complement strand
CGGTAATTATACGTGTATATCAAAGCAACAATCATGATATTGAACACATTTCTTTAAAGATTTATCAAACAACTAATAAAAATTAGTGACTTAGAGTGTGTTAAACTTGGTTTAATTAACCGTACATTCCAAATTTCTTCTTTTCGACCCTTATGATTAACAACTCAGAACAATCACAGAAAAATAGTTCACCAGCTATTGAGCCTAGCCGCAAGTTTTCAGTCGCCCCGATGATGGATTGGACTGATCGCCACTATCGCTATATGGCACGCCTACTTTCAAAACATACCCTTCTTTATACCGAAATGGTGACTACTGGCGCAATTATCCATGGGGGTGCTGATCGATTTCTCAGGTATAACAATGAAGAACACCCTATTGCACTTCAGCTTGGTGGGAGTAAGCCGTCCGAGTTATCACGATGCGCAGAAATTGCCGCTCAATTTGGCTATGACGAGATCAATTTAAACGTTGGCTGCCCAAGCGACAGAGTGCAAAATAACATGATTGGCGCTTGCTTAATGGCTCACGCTGACCTCGTTAAGCAATGTATTTCTGCGATGAAAAATACTGTAGACATCCCGATCACTGTTAAGCATCGAATTGGAATAGATGAACATGATAGCTATGAGTTTGTTCGTGATTTCGTATCGAAAATCGCTGAGGACGGATGTAAAACTTTTATCGTTCATGCGCGTATCGCCATTCTTGATGGCTTAAGTCCAAAAGAAAACAGAGAAATCCCACCTCTAAAGTATGAATATGTCTATCGCCTAAAAAAGGAATTTAAGGACCTTGAAATCATTATTAACGGCGGAATAAAGTCTATCGATTCGTGCAAGCAACACCTTAAGCTAGTTGATGGAGTAATGGTTGGACGCGAAGCCTACCAGCACCCATGGTTACTTTCTAGCGTCGACGAACAATTGTTTGGAGCAAAACCCCATGGTAAAAGCCGTCACGACATTATTCACGACATGATGCCTTACATTGAAACACAGCTTAAAGGGGGTCAAAAGCTTCATTACATTACTCGCCATTTATTAGGCCTCTTTCATGGACAATCCGGTGGCAAACAATTTCGCCGGTATTTAAGTGAAAACGCATACAAAGATGGAGCCGATCTTAAAACGCTAGAACAGGCGCTTTCTCTTGTGCCTGAAAAATGATTGGGATTGTCATATTCTTAAGCTAAAAAGCTGCTATCGTTTATAGATATGGAATACAAAAAGGAAATCAGAAATCAATGGCAAGTAAATTAGAACAGTTAAGACAGTACACTACCGTAGTCGCAGATACAGGTGACATTGACGCGATAAAAAAATGGCAGCCACAAGACGCAACAACTAACCCATCATTAATACTTAAGGCTGCCCCCCTCCCTCAATACCGCCCCTTAATTGACAACGCAATTAACTATGGATCTAGCCAGGGCAAGAGTGACCAAGAGCAGCTTTCTTTGGCATGCGACCACCTAGCAGTATCAATTGGTACCGAAATATCAAAAGTCGTTCCAGGCAGAGTTTCCACTGAAGTAGATGCTCGCCTTTCCTTTGATACCCCTGCCACAGTAGCCAAAGCTAAGTCCTTGATTCAACTTTATGAGGATAGCGGCGTTAGTAAGAGTAGAATTCTTATCAAGATAGCCTCCACATGGGAAGGAATTAAAGCGGCTGAGCAGCTGGAGAAAGAAGGCATCAATTGCAACTTAACCTTATTGTTTGACTTTGTGCAAGCTAAAGCAGCTGCAGAGTCTGGCGCCTTCTTAATTTCACCCTTCGTAGGTCGCATACTTGACTGGTATAAAGCAAACACCGACAAAGACCAATATCTTCCGCATGAAGACCCTGGCGTCATTTCGGTTTCAGAAATTTATAATTATTATAAACAACACGGCTTTAGCACTGTTGTAATGGGTGCAAGCTTTAGAAATACTGATGAAATTGAGCAACTAGCTGGCTGTGACCGGCTTACCATTAGCCCGGAACTACTGAAACAACTATCTTGTGACAATGGTAGCCTCGAACGAAAGCTGATTGTACCAAATTCGACTTCGACACAAGGTTTAGTAACTGATCAAGCAAGCTTTCGCTGGAATATGAACCAATCTCCAATGGCAACTGAAAAACTAGCTGAAGGCATCAGAAAATTTGCTATTGACCAAGTAGCCTTAGAAGGCTTGCTCAGAGACCACCCAGAATGATTCAGCGTTTAATTGCCAAAATAACACAATCAAATCAAGACCAAGCACTATCTGAAACTGACATTTCTACAGTTGCTACCGCATTATTAATTGAGGTTATTAATGCGGACCATAAACAAACCGAGTCTGAGTGGCTGGTGCTTCAAGAGCATTGTGCATCTGCGTTTCAGCTTTCAATCAGTGACACTGACGCTTTAATCCGTGAAGCGCGCGAACTATCTCGCTCTGCCACCTCGCTTTGGGAACATACCGACCTTATAAATAAAAAGTTTGATAGCGACTCAAAATATCGCTTAATTCTTGCGATGTGGAAAATTGCTTACGCTGATAGCGATATTGATCGTTATGAAGAGCACCTGATCAGAAAGGTCAGTGATTTGATTTATATACCTCACACCCTGTTCATCAAAGCGAAACACGAAGCTAGTAATATATAGCACTTAGTTTTAGAACGGACGTCATAAATGATAATTATCGGACATAGAGGTGCTCGGAACGAAGCGCCGGAAAACACTGTAACGGGCTTTATTCATGCTCAATCAAATGGCTGTTTGGATTTCGAGTTAGACATTCAATTATCTTCAGATGGAGAGTTGGTAGTCTATCACGACCGAAATTTGTCACGCACAAGCAACCTGCAAGGCAAGATAGCTCATTATCCCTATTCTTTTCTAAGCAAAGTTGATTCCCGACATAATACACCAGGCTGGCACTCTCCCTGTTACATTCCACACCTACAAGAAGTGGTAGATAGCGTACCAAATACTCGAAGCTGGCAATTTGAAGTAAAGAACGATCATCGGCATGTATTGAAACTAATTGTAAAGCGATTACAAGATTTTTTTCGCAGTAATAATCTTTATGATAAGGCAACGGTTACTTCTGCCAGCCGCTGGATTCTACATGAAATAAACCGATTATCGCCAGAAATAGACACCGGCTATGTCGCAGAATACCGGTATCGCAGGCCATTGAAGACCGCTGTATCGCTCGATTGCAAGCTACTGGTCATCAACAACAGGTTGATTAGCCCAACCTTATTGAGAAACGCAAAATCTTATGGGCTTGAGGTATCATGTTGGACGGTGAATAGTATTGAAAGAATGGAAACCCTAAAAGCAATGGGCGTTCATAGTATTATCACTGATATTCCGAGCTCTGCACTGCATCACTTTAATTAGATATCGCGCTTTCAAACAACTAAGCTAGGCAAGCCAAAAACGGCTACTTACCATAAGGCTAAGAGCGGAACATAATCACCCTTAGCCTTCATCTTTAATTCAAATACGCTTCCTGAAAATCTGAAACCCCATTATCATTAGAGTCCGAATTGTCAGGTTTAGTATTTAACAGATACTCTTCGATATTTGTTAAATTATCCTTATCCAAGTCTTTGAACTTATCGCTTGGGTCACTATCATCCAAGCCGTAAAGCATCTCGAATATTCCCGGCATCCCGTCTGAATCTTGATCCGTCACACCGATAGGCATTATATCGACGAGCGAGTCATACACACTTAATAACGCAAAGTCACTCTGGCCTGCGACTTGTTGCGGCAAGACTTTCATCATTAGCTCATCTTCTGTGGCTTGCTGTATCAGATACTTTGTTGGTTCGCCATCATCTGTAGGCTTATTGTCCTCGATATAGACTGCCCGCGTTTCTTGAGAGTTAAATAAAGAACTAGGATCGTCAACGATAGCAATGAAGTGCTGATTTTCTTCATGAAGATCATAAAACGTCGAGTATTCAGCTAAACCGTATGATTTATGCAACAAACTGCCTGCCACCGGCGCCTCTAGTGAAGCCAGAGTAAGTTGATGTCCAGATCCGAAGTAGATCAATTCACCATTTTCAGATAACTGAATGGGCCCGCTAAGCGGTTTCTCTGATGATTCAAAAATAGTGGATATTTCATCAGAGGCAATACCAAACGTCGATAAGTCCAAGGTCATTGAAAGTACTTCATTGTTTGGATGATTATCTACACGAACAACTGCAAGAATATCAACCAAAGTAGTGCAGCTGTCATTGCGACAGGCTAATTTAATACTGTCTGGCAAAACATCATATTCGATGTCCACAATACTACCAAGCAGCGCGCCAGCAGCATCAAACATAATCAATTTGTAGCGCTCTTCTAAAGCGGTGGAGTTTCGTGTGAAAACAAACAAGTTATCGCCCAATCCACTTATATGTACAACATCTGAATCTTCAGCAGCGAGCTGAACAAACGGAACCAAGGGGCTGTCACTTTCAAGATTTTGATAATAAATAGCTCCTTCGTCATCTGCAAAATATAACCTTTGTAAGCTTCCTGAAAGCGCGGTTACTACATCACCACTTACCGGTGTATGCGGGAGATAATACGATGTATCTTCAGAAGCCTCCATTCGATATCTGATGATTCTATCCCAGCCTTTACCGGAAAACGTTACGACATTTTGACTCCCTGCACTTATATCATCCCAGCTGGCATTGCGAACTTGGTCGATAGAGGCCTGCCCCGCCATCCACGCGGAATAGCACTTCCTGTCAGAAGGATCATCATTATCAATTACGCCATCAGTTAATCTATGACAACTCCTATCAAGTGGAAAATGATCAAACATCTCTTCCGAGCTTTCCGTGACGTACCGATCAGGTGCGCCGTCTGCATCACTATCTATCTTTGACGGGTCTGATATATATGAAAGTTGAACGCAATATTCACTGTTTCCTATGTTACTAAGTCGATATTCATCAGCATTACAAGAGGCTGTGCTCTCAATTAATCTCGGAGGGTTTGCGGAATCATAAATAACTTCATAACGAGATTCGGTGTCATTATTTTGATTGCCATCAAACAAGCCATCTCCATCTGTATCGTTCTTAGCAGGATTACTTTGGGTAAGCAGCACTTCAATACCATCCGGCAATCCATCAAAATCAGTATCTGCAACAATAACTGAAGAATCTTCATTATTTTGATCTAAGTCGTTGACATACAGATCATCATCTATGTCTTCATCGCCATCACTAAGGCCATCCCCATCGGTATCAGCCCTTAAAGGGTCAGATACTTTAAAGTTTTCTTCGTTGGATTCCAGCTCCTGGTAACTTGTATTGATATCGAGCGGATTAATATCAAAACGGGTATCACCATAGGTTTTCTCAATCAGCATGAGCTCGGTATAATCAGTAAGCCCGTCACCATCACTATCCGCTAGAGAAGGATTAGAGATATATCGAATATGAATTTTACCGATAACCTCAACACCCGCATCAAGCTCATCACCTTCAGCAACAAATGGCTCGTTTAACGAAGTGCCAGCATCATTGACTACAATTCTCGCGACGTCTGTAACGAGATATTCGTAGGCAGCACCCTCGAAGCTATTGGAAGGCGGATTCCAACCAGTAACACCACTCTTTGAATTAAGGTCTATATCGAGATCACGACCAGTCTTGAGCAACGTTAACTCATCAAGACCGAAACCATAGACCCACACTTCATCTCCATCTTTAAGCCCATCAACATCACTATCGTTATTGTCAGGCGAGGTGCCTAAAATATGAACCTCAATGCCATCTAATAACGAATCGTTGTCGCTATCAGGCTGCAAGGGGCTATCATCCTGCCCATCCGCTAGAAAATCATTGTCAGTATCTGGATTTAGTGGGTCAGTTAACGATAACGTAAGTTCTTCATTGTCATCGATCCCATCAAGATCAGAGTCTGCTAAGAGAGGATTGGTACCTATAGCTAGCTCTTCGCTATCAGTAAGCTCGTCGCCATCTGTATCTGAACCAAGGGGGTCTGTGCCTTCCTGATCAGCTCGATTAATTTCATCAAAGTCTGAAACACCATCTTGATCGCTATCCTCTGGACTTGGGCATGATACAGCCTGATAGGCAATGCACGTCCCATAACCCAACTCTTCGATATTGCTTAAGCCATCACCATCTTGATCATCAAGGGCATCATTAACTTCATTGCCATCGCTATCAACAGTATCGAAAAGAGTGAAGGAAAGATTAAGCTCAACATAGTCGCTCAAACCGTCGCCATCACGATCTTCGTCACCATCTCTTATACCATCATCATCTGAGTCAGTATCAAGAGGATCTGTTCCCGTAATCAAAATCTCCTGCCCATCGCTTAGACCGTCGTTATCACTATCGCTGAGTACAGGACTAGTTAACTGATCTGCTATTGAAATGGGAGTACAGAGAACTTCGCTTAACTCAAGACCTAGTTCAGTAGCATCATTCAGGCCATCGAAGTCAGTATCACTTTCAGCAGGATTACTTACTCCAAGTTCTATGAAATCACACAACAAGTCACCATCTGTATCTAAGAATAACGGATCTATTGTTAGGTTTACGTCAGGCTTACGTAAACGAAAATCGTCTGAATAACTGTCATAGACATAAGTGACCTCTAAAACGTCAGAAAGCCCATCACCGTCACTGTCTGACAACCTTGGGTCTGAAACCGGGTTTAGATTAGGAAGCTCGGAACATGATACAGGATCGCCTGACAAGCCAAGCTCAAATGCGTCACTTAATTCGTCAGAATCAGTATCGCTAAGTGCAGGGTCTGTTTGAAGATACTCACCATCTTGATCGTAAATATCTTCAAAAATATCACAAATCAAATCACCATCAGTATCTATGTTATTAGGGTTTGAGCCAACCAAAGTAACTTCGACATAGTCAGATAAACCATCTGAGTCGCTATCGGCATTATTTGGGTTAGAATTGCTATGATTTAGCTCGTAGCTGTCAGAGAGGCCATCACTATCACTATCAATCTCACCATCTAGCAGGACTCCATTACGCGACATACTGTCAAGCGGGTCGCCACCAAAGATTACTTCCTGGCCATCTTTAAGGCCGTCACCATCAGAATCAGGGTTAAACGGGTCAGTCGATGCAAAAAACTCCTCTCTATCATTTAAGCCGTCTTCGTCTGAATCGAAACTGAGAGGATCACTGAACACGTCCCCCTTGAAAAGAGCATCACAATTTAATGTAACGATACCCAGCTCTCTGCCATCTGTTAAGCCATCGCCATCCGAGTCTGAATTCAATAAACCTGTTCCTGTTAACTCGAGTTCTTGAGCATCACAGATAAGGTCGCCATCAGAATCATTGTTATCGGGATAGCTGCCTATCGTAATAATCTCATCATAGTCACTTAAGCCGTCGGCATCGGTATCACCTGAAGTCAGGCTGACTCGATGCTCGATACCCAGGCTGTCGGTAAACGAGTATTGTTGTTCGAACAAATCCGATAAACCATCTAGATCCGAGTCCGAAGGCGTAGGACATTCATCACTCACATCAACACAGCTACCTAGACTACGTTCCAATGAATTGCTTAGGCCATCATCATCCATATCTTCGCTATCTGAATCAAAGTCCCTAGCAATTATGCTATTAAAATCTGTTGAAAAGTCATACTCTTCAGGCTGGTCGAAGTTGGAAAACTGAGCAAGCGTACCTTCTGCAAATAAGGACTCCCACCATTGAGGTAAGCCGTTGTCATCGGAATCTCCAACTTGAACCACATCAAACCTTAAGCCGGCAGAACCGCTTTCATCAATATTTGAAGGCTGAGTTAGAGCCAAAACATTAAACCCGGTAGGTATTAGAGCAACAAGCTCACGACCGTAATAACTTTGCTCAAGACTCCACTCACCTGTAAGGCCATAACTTAAGCGTAATGCATTATTAGCGCTCATAGATTGAATATGATGATCCTGGTGATAGATACCCAGATTAAAATTACTGCTATTGTCATATTCGAAACTTAAATCATTCGTGTCAAAGATAACGCCGTTCGAAATATAGAGTTTTGAACCAGCGACCTCTTCTTTCACATATAAGGGTGACACGAGTGTTTGATCTGATTCAAAAATAGTTTGTGACAAACTCTTACCAGGAACATCCACGACAAGTTGCACCAACTCACTGCTATTACTCCTAAAGCCCCATAGTGCTGCGCTATCGGCGTTCTGCCACACGACCGAAGACAATTGAATATTACTTGAGAATGGTGACACATTAACCGGAGATTGGCCTGCCCCCGCATCTTCAAACATAAAGATATTCTCACTAGCGCCGTCTGCAGAAACTGAAGCTAGGAGAAAATCACCCTGATCAACTAAGGCAATAACCGCTTGTTTTTCGGGAAGCAGATAACTAAGAGTTAGGCTTGGCTCTGCTTGGGTAAGATCAGCACTCCAAATCGAACCATCACTAAACCCTAAGTAGAGTAAATTACTATTGGTGCGCGCGTAATTAGCGGAGGTAATTCTCGCATCTATATCGCCTTTCCCGATTGCCTTGGTAAACCTTCCTTGATCAGCTTGAAATCTAATTACTTCAGGCCAAGTATCGTTAAAAAATAAAACTTCCTGCTTACTAGATTCGTCTATTTGAGGTTCAAAGCTCACTTTGATCTCATCAGCTTTATTTCTGGCTAGCCATGTGGCATAACACGTCCCCTGAGGAACGAAAGACTCAGAAGCATTTTTGTTGTACGCTAACAAATCATCAGGGTATAAAACCTGATATAAGGTCTTATCGTCAATAGCTAGTGAAGACTCCTCTTCACGATCTAAAACCCCATCGTTATCGGTATCAGAGCTTGACGGGTCGGTAAGCGTAAGAGCAACTTCGACACCATCGCTAAGCTGATCACCATCACTATCTGGTATAAGAGGGTTTGTTGAAGTCAAATACTTCTCGACACCATCAGATAAACCATCGCCATCGGAATCAGCGGAAAGAGGTTCAGTGCCGAGTAACAATTCTAACCCGTCTTCAAGTCCATCGTTGTCGGAGTCACTGCCATTTACAAGCGTCCCATTTACTAATTCTAACTCATCGGTTAAACCGTCATGATCCTTATCATCACCAATTGATGGGTCCGCATCATCAATTGGGTCACTACCCCAGATGAGCTCAAAACCATCTGAGTAACCATCGCCATCACTATCAAGTAAAACTGGGGAGAGGTTTAATTCACTCTCAGTAAAGTCATTAATCCCATCAGAGTCAGAGTCTCGCAAATGAGGGTTGGTTGAATAGGCGCTTGTAAGTTCCACCAGGTCGGGCAGGCCATCAGAGTCTAGATCATCTGGGCGCCCCTCGCCTTCCACTGAACAGTTCTGATCAAATCTGAAATAGTCGCGAAAGTTTGGAACTCCATCGCCATCACTGTCAACAAAAGCGTTTGAAGCATCAGTAGAACCGTTCAACTTATCGATATTTAGCCCTACAAAAGCTTTCGCACCCTCGTATGAAAACGAGTCTTGAACCTCATTGTCTTCAGCAACCAGGGGAGCAAGCTCTAAACGAATTAAATCACCATACCTTAGCTTTTCACCAGGGTAGGTAAAATCTTTAACTAAACGATCCAGCTCACCATTTATATACCAACGAGCTTCAAGCGTTTCCAACGCAACAGCGCTGAACTTGGACAAATCTAGACTCACTGATTCGCCCTCCTCAACAACGACGGGAGTAATGGAAAACTCAGTTAGCTCAGAGTCTGTTTCGATAGTGGGGAGCCTAAGTGTTTCAGTACGACCGTACTCCTGCCCTATGCTGTACGAATATTCTACAGATATTACGTCGCCAAACCTGATGTTTGTCTCTGGGTTTGTCGGAAACTCAAAAGAGCTTTCTCCTGGAACCTCAACATCATTAATAAACCAAACTGGTGTGAAATTTGCTGCCGCGTAGAAGTCATCGTTCTCTGTACTACTGATCAATCGTGCTTTAACGCTTGCATCTACCGGATGAAGATTTTCATCCCAGTATTCAGTATCTAAAACAGGAATATAATTACCAAGATCACCTACAAAGACTCCTTCAAGCGTGGCAAGACGAATGTCTTGCTGACTGGAAAAATCTGCTGAGCGTTTAAGGTAAATAGTCGCTTCAATGACATCTCCGTATTCAAGCTTACTGGCTTCGTACAGATACGGATATCGTTTATCAGTAAAACTATATACTAGTGAATCTGTAGATATATCGTTTACAGCCCATTCGACATACAAATGATCTGCTATGTGCGCGCCTGACAAATCAAGCTGACCAGCACTTAAAAGGGGCGGATTTTCATCGTCTGAATAATCAGAGTTTAGGACAAAACCATTAGTCCCAATTAAATGCGTGGAATAACTATATTCTATCAACTGTTCATCTAGCGCTTTGACACTAAGATAGATTGTTAGCGTGTCACCAAATTCACCTTGCCCAGAGTCTAATGACACAGTATCGGTAGAATTCAAGCCTTCGAGTGATTGAACACTGCCGTCCCTATAGCGCTCAATTTCGTAACGTACGGCTATATCATTGGCAAATCGAGTTAAACTAAGGTTTCCTAAGTGAGGGGTAAGTAATCTACCCGGCTCTGGAAACGTCAAACCAAAATTAATACTTACCACATCGCCGTTTGAGTCGAATATTGCCGAGTTAGACGTCTCAGGCTGTATCAATAAGTTCGAACCTAAAAGAACAAAGTTCGAAGTGTCTTCTTCGACACTAGGTATATAAAAAGATGAAACAGATTGTGTAGTTAAGGAGTAATAGCTAATCGCACCTCCGCTAAATGCCAGATACATCCGTCTTAATTCAGAGTCGAACAAAAGCTTCTGTACTTTTTGATAATTACTGTACTTGTCTTTAGGCAGCTGTACGTGACCTAAGAACCTATCCCTATTGCCGCTTTCTCTAATGATAAAATGCCAACTGTCGTCAAAATACCAGTACTCATCTAGGTCTGAGTTGTAAACTTCGGCTTTGCTATCTGTTGCTGCTAAGATGTCAGCAAAACAAGGAAGATTGTCATTAGCGTCTATAACGCCATCTCCGTTCACATCATCAATTCCAGACAACGGTTCAGGGCATTTTTCTCGAAAATCTACAGCATCGACATCAACGACCGAAGCATTTATATCCCCCAAATATATGGACGATTGTTTGTCGCTATAGGTAAGCGTCGCATTTATGGCTTGGCCTGCCTGAAGGTTTGAAATAACTGACAAGTCGCCGGTAAGGCCCTCAGAAGCTGCTAGCTGGAAGGGGCTGGCTTCCTCTTCATCATTGATTTGATATTGGACAGAAAAAGATTCACCAATCAAGTCAAGATCGAGAAACTCTCCGACGTTTTCATTATTGTCACCGCAAACAGGATATAGCTCGCATATTTGATCAGTTGCTTTAAATTGAAGGACGATCTTAGAGCCTGCGTTAACGAACTCGGAGCCTGTCACAGGATCTTGATTTTCGCTTACAACCCTAAATTCAAGTGTTGAGAAATCAAAGATTGTGAAAGGTAGTTCAAATCCGAATTGCTGTTCATCGACCTCTACTGCTTTTGTCTCAGGGTTAACCTGAGCTTCTGTTGTGAGCTGTACATATGCAGAATACGAACCCGCTTTTGATCCATCGATTTTTAGTTCTAAGAAACGCGCACTTCCACTATCGAACAGACGAGAGGAAATAGTCGCATTATGCGTATCAGGTGCTACGTTGATGCTGGAAGCGACGTCTATTTCAACCGACATATCCCCAACCAATATACATTGGGAGTCATGAGGCGCACAGCTTAGCTTTTCATCATCACCTGTCTGAACTTCCTCTATTGGGATTGTCAGAACTAGACTTTGATCTATAGGCATTAGTAAAGCGTCTTCGAATTGCACAGAAACCGAACGCAATCCATCATAACCATTATCGACAATCTCATTGGGAGTTGATGGGTCAGGGTCATCATTATCGAGCATTCCGTCACCGTCAGAATCTACACCACCAGCCGCTCCAACCAACGCTAAATTTTGCAAATAAGAATTGTATTCACCGAAATCAGAGTCTTCGCCAACAAGCAGTTCAAACTCTTGCTCTAACAGTTGGCCCAATTCACTAACGTTCACCGTGGTATCTGGGATAAATGCGGAAGACGGCTCTCTCGTTGCAAAATACGTAAGACTATTTATCGAAGACAAGGATTCAATAAATTCAGAATTCTGCTTGCCATCAATTTGTCCGTCATACAGATCCTTGGCAATCTCGTTTTGAACTACTTCGTAATCTAAATTACTTGCTACCTTAAGAGACTGGAGCATCGCGCCGTAATATTCGATATTAAAGCGATAACGATAGGATGCCTCAAGCTCATCTTGAAAGTACTTCATGTGAGGAAGAGTGACCGGACTGATAGCGAAAATATTCTTCAGCTCATCCCCCTCTGTAATATTAAAAGACCTGGACACAATGCTTTGCGACTCTTCAAGAAGTTCGCTTAAAGCCTGTTCACCAAGATCAAAATAGACATTTTTCTCATTGGCGGCGGAACCCTGATAGCCATTACCATCGTTCAAGCGTTCAACAAGAGGCTGGAGGTTAATGACTTTTTGCTGAGCAATTTCTACCGCAAGAGAAGTAAGCGGGGTTGTATATCGAGAGGGTTGCACCGTAAACAACTCGTCAGATGCCCCTGACTCAAAATCTGCCAAAGATGTAATTAATTCGCCTTCTGCGTTGCGCTGGACAATACCATTCTTAACATAATAACGAGTCTCATCTAATGCTTCATTATCGCCGTATCCGAGAATGTCATCGGTATGGATGATTGATACCATTTTACTCAATATAGGAGCTTTACCACTATTTAGGTCAACGGATGAAGGAACCATGTTTGCTTCTATATATATAAATCCTCGATACTGGCCGACAAACAGCCCTTCCAGTTTCGCGGCACCGTTTGAAGAACCGTAAGATAGCCTATTGGCAGAAACCCCGTTTTCTACATCGGTACTAAGTAAAATACTATCGAATGCTAATTGAGCCTCCTGCTGCATCAGACTCATTAGCTCACTATGCATAGCTTGTATATCTTCAGCGGCGTCAACACCTTCACGCACGCCTAAAAAACTGTAGACAGCTCGATGATTTTGAACGATAGATATAAGGTCTTGACAGGTAATAATGGAGTGAAAGAATGAATTCAAACCTGCTTTGACTGATGGGTTTCCCTCTTTCCGATAGGCTAAATAAACAAGCTCCTTTAGATCAATTACAGGTAAAGATTGAGCTAGGGAATCACGAAGTTCTTTCAAGTTACTAATTGCAACTTGGTCGTTTGTCTCAAGCGCTATTTCAACAAGCGTTTTCTCGTCGTTAGATTCATCAAACGCGACAACATCATAGCGCTCAGCAATTTCTTTACTTGTCATTGCTAATGATTGCAGTTCGCTAAAAGAGTCCTTAAGTGCTGACCAGTGTTCTGCTTTCGTCGGGTCTGACTCTTTAGTTGAGTATTTGGCTACTACCGAATTAACACCTGAAAATGAGCTAACTTCGAGAAGCTCTTCATAAAAGCCATCAACATCGTTCAATTTCCGCTTAAAATCATTTAGATCAGAGTAAGCGGAAAGGGCTTCCGAAACTCTGTCTTTAACAATTGAATTTGTCTCTTCCTTAAGCAAGTCAAATGTGGAATCCTCGTCTTTAACTGGCTTTGTTAGCCCTAGATAGACATCCAAATAGCTTTTAGCTTTTGCAATAGTTCCTGCGTTTTCAACTTTTACTTTGAAATAGTCGAGTTCAGAAACATAGGAGCCTGTTTCAACCAGAGCCTCGAAATCATTCAGCACCTGAGCAGAACTCCGACCTTCAGGTAGAACCAAGGAATCACCATCAATAGATATACCCAGGTCAGCGTATGCCTTAAAAACACCGTTAGCAACAGATTTAAAGTTTGCATATCGCTCTGACTCTAAATCGACGCTATAGATCGAGATATCGGAGAAAGCGACTGGGCCTTTAACTGCACCACTATTTAGAAAAATGTCTAAGGATTCGTTTCCTTCCGTGTCTTCTGGTAAAGGAACATATTTACTGTCACCCTCGCCACAACCGGAAAGAATTAAAAGGAGTGTAAACAGGGAGCTCCAAGAAAACAGTCTAAACCTTTGAGTTATCATATAAGCGGCACTTTTCCATGTCTGGCTACGTAGTTTAGTCAGTTGTAGCGATAGTCGGCTTTATTACAAAATATCCCTAATGCTACAAAATCAGAAAAAGTCTTACAAATGAAGGAATTCCGAAGCGTGAACTGAGACAACAAAAAGAAAAAGAGCGTTCAAAAAACGCTCTCAAATCGAAGAAAAATGACGAAAAGTTTAAAATCAGAATATGCGATTAAGACCATTTAGTGCCGCAACACGATATGCTTCTGCCATAGTTGGGTAGTTAAATGTGGTATTAATGAAGTAATCTAGGGTATTTGCATCACCTTCCTGATTCATAATCGCCTGACCGATGTGTACGATTTCGGCCGCCTGATCTCCAAAGCAATGGATTCCCAATATTTTTTTGGTCTCACGATGGAACAATATTTTAAGCATTCCGACCGCTTCACCGGTAATCTGAGCTCTAGCCAAGTCTTTGAAAAATGCCTGCCCTACTTCATAAGGAACTTTGGCTTCCGTAAGCTCCTTTTCATTCTTACCGACAGAGCTAATTTCTGGGATCGTATAGATACCGGTAGGTACATCATTAATAAACCTGAAGTAACTATCGTTAAGCAAAGCGGATGAAGCAGAGCGACCTTGATCGTAAGCAGCGCTAGCAAGTGCTGGCCAACCAATCACATCACCTACAGCATAGATATTCTCTACATCTGTTCGATAGTGGTCGTCAATTGAAAGCTGACCGCGTGAGTTTGCTTCAAGACCTATATTTTCTAGCCCAAGATTTTGGGTATTGCCGCTGCGACCATTACACCAAAGAAAAGCATCAGCTTTGATCTTTTTGCCCGACTCGAAAGTAACCTCTACACCGTAATCGGTACCGACAACTGTCTCGTAGGTTTCGTTGTGTCGGACAAGAACACCATTGTTTCGAAGGTGATAGCTAAGCGCATCAGAAATCTCATCATCAAGGAATGATAGTAATTTCTCGCCAGGATTAATCAGGTCGACTTTCACACCTAAACCTGAAAAAATTGATGCATACTCGGAGCCAATAACACCGGCACCATAAATAACCATAGTGCGTGGAGTATGGCTAAGCTGCAATACCGAATCACTACAATAGATACGCTCATGCGTAAAATCAACGTTGGACGGACGATAGGGACTAGACCCGCTAGCTATGATCGCCTCTTTAAAATGAACAATATCTGCGGAACCATTTCCACGTATTTCTATACGATTATCATCTAGAAAGTAGGCCGACCCGTTGTACAAGTCTATTTTATTTCGCGCATAAAAACGGGTTCTTAGCTTAACCTGTTTACTGATTACCTTTTCTGCGTTCTTCAAGACTCTCGGAAAGGAAAACCATCTTGGCTCACCGATATCACGGAACATGGTATTGGTGTTAAAGGTAATAATCTGCTTAACGGCGTGTCGAAGTGCTTTGGAAGGTATTGTTCCAACATGAGCACAGTTCCCGCCAACTACGGGTTTATCTTCGATCACAGCGACCATTTTATGGCCTTTTGCAGCGTTTAACGCTGCCCCTTCACCTGCAGGGCCTGCGCCAATTACTACAACATCATAATGATACTCAGCCATATAACCTTGATCTCCTGAACCTCTAGAAAAAACCGTATGTAATGATACTTAAGCTGTATCTACTTCATTGCATTATAAGAAATATCTTTTCCGGCAGCGTCTTTAGCAGCACTATCAACTTCTTTGTCGCATTTATCCTTGTCACCGCCACAGACGTCGCAAGCAACCTCCATACCAAGCGCACTCATTCCACCACACGAACCGGTAATCGGCTTATTGGCAAAAATAACGCCAACAGCCATAACCAACATTAACAGGGCAAGAACACCGAAAACTATGAAAAATAACTCCATAAGTTCCTCCTACTTAAGATACTGTTTAAACGAATCAGTGTGCATTGTTATGAGGCCTTCATCACCTCGATAGATAAATAACGCACTGATATTGTGCTTTGAGGCAAACTCATACCCCCTCTGCTCACCCATCACCATTAGCGCCGTCGCAAGCCCGTCAGCTAACATGCAATCTTCAGCAATCACACTAACAGATGCAAGCAGATGCTCAACTGGCCTGCCGCTGAGTGGGTCAATCGTGTGAGAATATCGTTTACCATTTTCTTCAAAATAATTTCGGTAATCGCCCGACGTAGCGAGCGCAGCATTACCAAGATGAACCCTAGTATAAACGTTTCTACCCTGTTTATCAGGTGATTCAATACCTAATACCCACAAGGAGTCACGAACACTTCTACCATGAGTCACTACCTCACCACCAATTTCTACCAGAAAGTTTGCGATGCCTTGGTCACGCAACGCGATAGCAACTTTATCTGCTGCAAAACCTTTAGCAATAGCAGAGAGGTCTAATTCTACGTCCTGGAGTTTGTACAGTTGACCGTCAACCAATTTAAAGCGTTGAACACCTACTTTTTCAAGCACAGAAGCGAGATTCTTTTCATCAACAACTATCCCCTTGTGCTTAGAGCCACCGCCAAAGCCCCAGGCATCAATTAGCGGACCAACAGTTGGGTCGAAGCTCCCTTCGCTCAAGTTATTTAACGCAAGCGCCTCATTAAGCACTTCAATAGTTGCGGCCGACAAGGAAACACCCTCACCTATAGCAGCGCGATTAAATCTAGAGACTTCGGAGTCAAGCTTATAGGTAGACATCAAAGAGTCTATCGAAGCAAGCTCAGCCTCAATCGCAGAATGAATCGTATTTAGCTGTGAACTATCAACCTCCGATGGGCTCACAATATTTATATTGTAAGTGGTACCCATCGTCGAACCACTTAAAGAATATTGAAGTCGGTCTGGATGAGGTTGGCCGCACGCCATTAGGCCGAGCATCAAAACCAAAAAAATAGAAAATCTAAACACAATAAATAAAAACCGCTGTAAACGAAAAACGCCAGCCTTGTTCAGGGCTGGCGTAACTAGAAATATAACTAGACGAGATTAACCGCCAAAGTCATCGAGTAAGATGTTCTCATCTTCAACACCTAGACTCTTAAGCATCTGAATAACAGCTGCGTTCATCATTGGAGGCCCACACATGTAGTACTCACAATCTTCTGGTGCTGGATGGTCTTTGAGGTAATTTTCATATAGAACATTATGAATAAACCCGGTGTAACCCTTCCAGTTATCTTCTTCCATCGGATCAGATAACGCAGCATGCCATACAAAGTTTTCATTTTCTTCTGCTAGCTTGTCATACTCGTCCTGATAAAACATTTCTCTCAAGCTTCGAGCACCATACCAGAATGACATCTTACGCTTAGACTCAAGTCGCTTAAGCTGATCAAAAATATGTGAACGCATCGGGGCCATACCCGCACCGCCACCAACAAATACCATTTCGTTGTCAGTATCTTTAGCAAAGAACTCACCAAATGGCCCGTAAACATCGATGGTATCGCCCTTCTTAAGATTGAATACGTAAGATGACATTATCCCTGGAGGGTGGTTCGTTCCTGGAGGAGGCGAAGCGATACGAATGTTGAACTTAACAAGCCCTTTTTCTTCAGGATAGTTTGCCATTGAGTAAGCTCGTATAACGTCTTCTTTAACAATTGACTTATACTGCCACAAGTTGAATTTATCCCAGTCTTCGCGATATTCGTCTTGAATTTCAAAGTTTTTATAATCAACTTCGTGAGGTGGACACTCAAGCTGAACATAACCACCAGCGCGAAAGTCAACGTTCTCGCCCTCTGGC
Source organism: Oleiphilus sp. HI0123 (assembly GCF_001635315.1). NCBI lineage: Bacteria > Pseudomonadati > Pseudomonadota > Gammaproteobacteria > Oceanospirillales > Oleiphilaceae > Oleiphilus > Oleiphilus sp. HI0123. The sequence continues at coordinate 3,088 of NZ_LWGE01001200.1, read as the reverse complement.
AACTTAAGAACCAGTTCTTTAATGAAAGTAGCTACGTTGTCGTTTGATTCAACAGTACAAACCCACTTCTTAACGCCAAATACTTCTTCGTCAACTTCGACTTTCATGTCCTGTTTCACAGGAACCTGACAAGCGAGTCTCCAGCCTTCACCTTCTTCACGCTTGGTAAAGTAAGCTTTTTCAGTTGGAAGCATAGAGCCACCACCTTCTAAAACTTTACACTTACACTGCGCACATGTACCACCGCCACCACAAGCTGATGATAGAAATAGGCCTTCAGAAGCAAGCGTTTGAAGTAGCTTTCCTCCTGCCGGGGTTTTAATAGTGTTGTCAGGATCTTCGTTTATCAAGATAGAGACGTCACCACTACTCACTAATTGTTTTCTTGCGATCAGTATGATGGCTACAAGTGACAGTACAATCACCGTAAACATCACCACACCGAGTACTATTTCTGCATTCATATTAATACCTTATCTATCTACCCAGTGTTAATTAAAGCGAGATACCAGAGAACGACATAAAACCTAGTGACATCAAGCCTACAGTGATAAAGGTAATACCCAAGCCACGCAGACCTTCAGGCACATCACTGTACTTGAGCTTTTCTCGGATACCGGCCAATGCGACGATCGCAAGAGCCCAACCGACACCAGCACCCAAGCCATAGACCGTGCTCTCAGCAAGATTATAATCACGCTCAACCATAAATAGAGATGCACCCATGATCGCACAGTTTACTGTGATCAATGGTAGGAATACCCCAAGAGCGTTATACAGATCCGGGAAGTACTTATCCAAAACCATTTCTAGAATCTGTACCAAAGCAGCGATAACACCAATGTAAGTTAACAAACCCAAGAAACTCAGGTCTACATCAGGATAGCCCGCCCAAGCCAAGGCTCCATCTTTTAGAAGGTAGGTATAAATAAGATTATTTACAGGAACAGTGATTGCCAATACAACGACTACGGCAATACCTAGACCGGTTGCAGCTTGAATCTTCTTAGAAATCGCAAGGAAGGTACACATTCCCAAAAAGAATGCCAAAGCCATATTTTCAACAAATACAGCCTTAACAAATAGGCTTAAATAATATTCGATCATTAGAACGCCTCCTTAACAGAGTGAGACGAGATTTTGTAATCAGCAGGCTCTACCTGGTCTTTCTTCCATTGCCTTAAGCCCCAAATAAGCAAACCGATGATAAAGAAAGCACTTGGAGGAAGCAGCAACATACCATTAGGTACATACCAGCCACCATTGTTAACGGTAGGCATAAGCTCGATGCCAAACAACATGCCTGAACCAAACAATTCACGTACAAAAGCGACTAATAGCAAAATAACGGCATATCCTAAACCATTACCTATGCCATCCAGGAAACTCATGCCTGGGCCATTTTGCATTGCAAACGCTTCAGCACGCCCCATTACGATACAGTTCGTGATAATCAAGCCCACAAAAACTGAAAGCTGCTTACTAAGTTCATAGGCATAGGCCTTGAGAACCTGATCAACAACAATTACCAACGAAGCAATGATAGTCATTTGAACAATGATTCGTATGTTCGAAGGTATTTGGCTACGAATTACGGATACAAACAAGTTAGATAGGCCACATACTGCACATACAGCCAAGCCCATAACAACCGATAGCTCCATACTAGTGGTAACGGCTAACGCAGAACAAATACCTAAGATTTGAAGTGCGATAGGGTTATTGCTAAAAACTGGTTCAAAAAGAACTTTTTTTGCTGTTACATCACTCATTCTTAAGCTCCTTCACGCAAGCGATTCAGGTACTTTTGGAATCCCTGCTCGCCAGTCCAATATTGAATAAGGTTAGTCACACCCACACTAGTCAAAGTAGCACCAGATAGACCGTCTACCATGTATTCGGCATCAGCTCGACTTTTATCAACTGCGCCTTTAATCAAGCCAAGCTTTGGCTGATCGCTAGACGCGAAGTCGTAGACCTTTTTACCCGGCCAAATCGCTTTCCAGCGCGGATTATCAACCTCACCACCCAAGCCAGGAGTCTCGGCATGCTCATAGAAGCCAAGCCCAACGACTGTATTAGCATCGCCCTCCAAAGCCAAGAAACCATGCAGTGTCGACCATAAGCCATAACCGCTTACAGGAAGAATGATCGTTTCAATCTTTCCGGCATCTTCAACCAAGTAGATCTTGGCGAACTTAACTCTACGCTTGATACCTGCAACGTCGTCAGCTCGCGAAAGAGTTGTTGAAAAGGCTGGATCTTTAGCCGCTTTTCTCTGGTCGTAATCAAGGACATTTTCCTTATTTACTGCAGACGCCTCGACATATTCACCGCTATCCAAGTCAACCAACATTGGCTTAATCGCAGAGAAGGCATTCTCAATTTCAGTCGCCGAAGCGCCCTCAACCAATAAGCCTGCGGCAGCCAAAATATTAGCTTTAAGGTTTAGCGCCTTGTTCTTCTCTTGTATTGGCTTTAACAGTACAACAGAGCCCGCTACTACAATCGAACAGACAATACAGAGCAAAAATGCAACCGTAATAGTTTTTCCTACCGTTTCTTTACTAGACACGTGCCAATCTCCTCTTGATATTCGCTTGCATTACCAAGTGGTCAATATATGGTGCGAACAGGTTAGCGAACAATATTGCCAACATCATGCCTTCAGGGAATGCAGGGTTAACAACACGTATTAAAACAACCATTACACCGATGAGCGCACCAAATACAAACTTACCTTGGTTAGTCATTGATGCGGATACTGGGTCTGTTGCCATAAAAAACATCCCGAACGCAAAACCACCAATAACAAGATGCCAATAAAAAGGCATTGCAAACATAGGGTTAGTGTCAGAGCCGATCATATTGAAGATAAGTGACATTGCTGTCATACCACCAAATACACCAACAACGATACGCCAGGAAGCAATTTTGGTTGCAAGCAATGCAAAACCGCCAATCATAATCGCTAGCGTCGAAGTTTCACCAATTGAGCCCTGAATAAAGCCTAAGAACGCGTCGACCCATGAAACTGATTGGTTAAGACCTTCAATTCCGCTGGCTGCAACAATGCTTAGAGGCGTCG
>NZ_LWGE01001199.1:0-2433 GCF_001635315.1 Oleiphilus sp. HI0123 | reverse complement strand
ATACTTAATTCACATTTTTTGAAAAGAAAAACACTGTAATATCTTTCAATTTAGGCGCAATTAATGCAAGAAAATACAAATATGAAGCCCCACCAGCGCGAATTCATTGAATTTGCTATCCAAAAGAACGTTTTGAAGTTCGGCGAATTCACCCTTAAGTCTGGCCGTGTTAGCCCTTATTTTTTTAATGCGGGTCTTTTCGACGATGGTTTATCACTTGCCAAGCTTGGGTCATTTTATGCCCAAACACTGGTTGACTCGGATATTCCCTTCGATGTTCTATTTGGTCCTGCCTATAAAGGCATTCCTTTAGGCTCTGCTACAGCAGTCTGTCTTTCTTCATTGCATAACATTAACACGCCCTTTGCATTCAACCGTAAAGAAGCAAAAGCTCACGGTGAAGGTGGCACGCTCGTTGGCGCACCACTTAAAGGCAAGATAATGATTATCGACGATGTGATTACGGCAGGTACGGCAATTCGCGAAGTGATCAAAATCATTGAGGCCGCAGGTGCGGAGCCAGCAGGTGTTCTGATTGCACTTGACCGCCAGGAAAAGGGTCAGGGCGAGTTGTCTGCCATTCAAGAGGTCGAAAGAGACTTTAATATCCCAGTCGCCAGTATCGTCAACTTAACTCAAGTATTAGACTACATTCAGGATGATGCAAGTTTATCGCAGTACGCGGATGCCGTTTCTGCATATAGATCACAGTTTGGGATTGCTTGATTGATCATAACCTCTGTGCAGCGAAGTTCTCGGTGGTTCAAGTGTTTGATCTCTTAAAGAACTAAACCCAAAAAACCATTAACCACAGAGGGTACAGAGAGGCCTTCGGCCTACACAGAGAAGAGATAAAAACTAAAAATGTTTTTCTCCATGTCTTCTCTGTGCAGCGAAGCGCTCGGTGTTCTCTGTGGTTCAAGTGTTTGATCTCTTAAAGAACGAAACCCAGATAAGCACTCACCACAGAGGTCACGGAGCGGCCTGCGACCTAGACAAGTTTGTTTGCTGGCAGATGAGTATCTGTCTCTACACCAGCAAAGACACCCCAACCAAAATGGTCACTACTTCAAAACAGCGCTTAACAATTTTATTTCCTTTGGCGATCGATAGATGCGCTCCAAGGTAGCCTCCAGCTAAAGCCCCCAAAACCAAAGGAAGTACCCACGACCACTTAACCTCGGTCTGTAAGGCCAGCGTAAGCGCCCCCACACCATTCCAAAACAATCCCACCAAAATCAAGGTATAGGCAACCGCTCGCTGGTACTCCAAGCCATACCAAAGCACCAGCCACAAGGTAACGAACAGGCCTGTTCCTGAGGTAATCGAGCCGTTCAAAACACCGATTAAAAACAGTACCAAGCCGCCAATCAGCCAATGAATACGCTTAAATACCTTGGTCGTCGTCGTCATCCCCAGCTCCGGTTTAAATACAGAGTACAAACCCAAAGCTATCGTTAAGACCCCTAAAGCTTGCTTGGCTAGTTCATCGGGAACAGAGAGAATCAATAAGGCACCGAGTATCACGCCTGGCAACCCGAAAAGCAGAATATGACTAGCAAAAGCCAAGCTCAACTGTTTCTCTCTAATATGGCGTAAAGTCGCCCCAACGCCTAAAGCAACGCTGGCGACTTTATGCGTAGCCAAGGCGACAGTAAAACCCAAACCAAGAAAGAGCAAAGCAGGAAACTGTAACAAGCCAGCGCCTCCACCAGCCATCGCACTCAAGCCGTTTGCAATAATCGATACGCAAAACAGCACAACTTGTTCAATTAGAAATTCCATATAAAAACTCTTTTATCAGTGCTCAACAGAGAAAATGCCACTCTTTGCATATTGCTGAACAAACACTCAATAAATTAAATTTCTTGCAACACAAAAGCATAAAAAAATCAGATATACTTTGGATATCCGAAAAATATTTAGATATTAGAATGATTCATACTTCACGACGACCTTATATCTTCAAGCATACTGGCAAGCGGCTAGCCGTGGTTGCCCTGCTACTGCTATGCAGTCTTTCTTTGGTGGCTACGCATGCATCTGCGGCGCAACTATACCGGTATAAAGACAATCAGGGAACCTATGTGCTCAATCAGACTATTCCTCCTGAATATGTCAAAAAAGGCTACGATATTTTGAATAGACAGGGCAGAGTTATCCAAGTTGTCGCGCCAGAACTAACAGCCGAGCAAATTGCTGCCCGAGACGCCGCCCTAGAACAAGAGCGCCTACAGAAAATTGAAGCTGAAAAACAAGCCCTCATCGACGGCGAACTTAAACAACTTTACAGTCATCCAAATGATGCCGTGCGAGTCCTGTCTCGCCGAGTTCAAGATATCAAAGGGCTTATTCTGGTAAAACGTACTAAGATTGATGCCAGTAAAAATGGCATTATTGAGGAAGAAGCACAAGCAGCCAATCGCCAACGAC
>NZ_LWGE01001198.1:0-1437 GCF_001635315.1 Oleiphilus sp. HI0123 | reverse complement strand
TCATATCGCAGCTGTCACGCCGAGAGTTTGAAAAGTTATAATTTTTTTGGACCGTAAATTGAGCCGAGCTTGCAAAAAAGCTAGTCGAACAGGCTTTTTACTCTGTCATCTTCTATCAGGGTTCCCGGGTTCAATAAGCCCTTCTCATCCATGGCTGCAAAAGCAGTTTTAATGAGGTGCATTCCTAACTCGCCCTTCTCTTTTGGAAGGAAAGGAGCATGATCTTTACCAACTCCGTGCTGATGACTGATTGCACCGCGATTGTTGACGATAATCTCGGAGGTAGAAGATTTCATATGCTTCCAACGCTCTAAAGCTTGCTCGCAGCTCTCACCGGCTCGATACACATAAGTCGTATAAATACTGCAACCCTGGCCGTAGAAGTGTGAAAGATGGGTAAAGACATGGACCTTTTCATTTTCAGCGCTAAGACTATTGCGTAAATTGTCTTCAATTTTATTAAGTAGATTATCTACATTATCCCAGTCGGTTGCCGTTTCAAGGGTATCAACCACATAGCCCTTTTCCCAAAGAGCTTCGCGTAGGTAAGGCATCTTAAAGCGTTTATCAGCCCACTTCTTACCCAAAAAGTTACCGGTGTACACGCCATGATAACGACGAATCATGCTCTTCATTAGTTTGTGGGCAGGGCGGCACTGCTCAGGCAGCCCCGTTATACCCAAGGTCATCATGCACTTGCCTTCAGCAGCACCTTTAAAGCTCAGATACTTTTCAAGCATTGATATCTGGCCAGGGTGACCAGCCAAAGCAAGTTGGGTCGTGGTTTCAACGGCATTACTTAAGCGCAGCATCGATAGTTGAACCTTACTCTGAACCATATAACGAGCTGCTTCCTTTGCTTGCGTCCACGAAGGGAAGAAAATAACGTAAAAGTCTTCTTGCTCTGCTAAAGGTGTCACTCGTACCTTAACTTCAGAGATTACGCCCATCCTCCCTTCCGAGCCCATAAAGATCTCTCTTACATCCGGGCCGCCTGCCGAGGCAGGAATGGTTTGAATATCCATACGCCCCTTAGGTGTTTCGACACTACCACCAGCAAACATTTGTTCGATGCGTCCATAACGCAGAGACTGCTGTCCACTAGAACGGCTCGCTACCCAACCACCAATGGTCGACAGCTCAAAGCTCTGGGGAAAGTGCCCCAAGGTATAGCCTCTAGAACGAAGCTGAGATTCAACTAAAGGCCCAGGTGTACCGGCACCAAAGGTAGCAATCTGACTCTCCTCATCCAAATCTATCAAGCGAGTCATTCGACCTAGCGATAAAGTTAGTATCGGTTCATCAGATTCAAAAGGGTTAATATGCCCCGCGACGCTGGTTCCACCACCATAGGGAATCAGGATAATGTCATGTTCATAACAAAACTCGACCAACTCAGCGACCTGATCTTTAGTTTCTGGAAAAGCAACGCCGTCG
>NZ_LWGE01001197.1:0-4321 GCF_001635315.1 Oleiphilus sp. HI0123 | reverse complement strand
CCTGGTTTCGGTTTGCGCGACTGGAGGCCCCGCCTACATAAGTATGGCTATTTTTCAATCGAGTCTGACCCCATTGAAAAAATGCTTTAAGGCATTTGGATTTGGCTTCCGCCTTGGCCCGGTACGACGATCTGAGAAGCCTGCTCACGACGCATTTCTTGAAGTTCTTTCATTGTATCTTCAAGCGACTTGTTTGCTGCTTCGCCAAAGTTAGCTGCCGCTTGACCCAGAGTAGAACCTTGAAGTTCGAAGTTCAAAGGAAGTGGTCCAGCTGGCGTCATCATTTGAGTGCTGCCGATAAACAGAACGGGTCTAGCGCTGTCTGCGTCGCCATTTGCATCGACAGGTGTCATGCGACGAATAGTGCCGACTTTGTTGTCTGTATAGACTTCTTCAAGATAAAGTTCATCAGGGTTCATGCTTATTTCAGGCGCGTTGTCGCTCATAATATTTCCTTAGTACGCTGTAGTCTGTATTGATGTGCCCGCTATCCTATCATGAAAATTGAAAAGCACGGGGCAATTTTGATAGGAAATAGCCAGCCTTTACTGGCGGCCTTGCTCAATCATAGTTCTCATTTGTTGGGCCTTGTCGGTATCGTTTTTCTTAAGGGCCGAGTCGAGTAAGTACCGGAGAATTTTTTCTCGCTGGATTTGCTTGAGATCGTCAGTTGCCTTGGAGGTTTTTTTAGCTAGTTTATCTTTTAGTATTTTATTGAGTAGGGATATAAACTTGTTTGTTATGTTCTGATCCAGGAAGGCTTCAATATCAAGAGGTAGAATAGCGTGGTGATCATTCACCCATAGTTTGAAGAAACGCTTGGCTTTAGTTTCTTCTCGCCCCTGCAGCTGCAATAGTAATTTACTATACAGTGCTCTGTAGGTCGTAACGGCTTCACTACGCTGCTCTGAGTTGTCATCAATTGTATCGAGCAGGCGCACCAGACGCTGGTGCATATGCTCCATTAGTTTGAGCATTTTGTCCGCGTCAGAATAGTGATCCAAAGCGTTTAGCTCGTCTAGAAAGCGCTCGATTTTTGCGAAAAAGTGTTTAACCTGCCGTTGGCTGAACAGTTTTTCAGGTTTGCGTGTTAACTCGGTTATCTGGCTTTTCAGTCCTGAGTAATCTAGTTCGCCTTGATTTAAGGATGCCCTGAGCACATAGCGTTCGAATAGCTCACTGTCCTTGCTCAATAAAGATAAGAACTCTTTTGCTAGGTTCTGTTTATCTTGACTAAGCAGGTAGGCAAGTACCCGGCTTTTGTCGGGGCCTTTGGCGAGAGATGATATTTGCTGGGTATTCCGGTTAACATGCAGACAGAGTGCTGCGCAATGTGGGCAGAAGTCAAAGCCATCAGACTCTGGACATTGGCAGGCACCTTCGACTGTATTATTCCGATAATTGAGCTTGACCTCAAAGCCATTTATTTTAGCTTTGGCAGTTGTCTTGTTTGACTCAAGCCCATCTATGAGAAACTGTTCCAGCTGCTGAAGAAGTTCATCAAACCGTAATTCACCAATCAACTTGGCAAGTTGTTCGTGGGGGATGATCGGCGGGTGTTGATCTTGTAAGGGCATCTAATCTAATTATCCAGGCCGAGAGAGTCTGCAGACATGATATGAGCGCTTTCTTCCTCTTCGCTATATTGTATGACCAGTTTGCCTTGCTTTAGCGCCTGTTGCACCTGAGACTTTCTTGTTTCCAAAGGGGCTTCGACATCATTGAGTCCCCAGTCTCTTAAACAATAGTCGTTTATTAGGCCATCTAATGCATCCGGGCTTAAAAAAGAGGGGTCGATAATCATGTTAGAACCTGGTGCATAAGAGTATATGTTTTACTTATTCCGGCTAAGAAAGCTTGGCACTCATACGTACCCTGGATTTATTTGCACGAGAACGCGTTGTACGTTTTCTCTTGTCTTGACCAACTTTAAGAACTTGCACTGGAACGCCGTTCAATACAGAGGTGCCGCTCAGTTTGTCTACATATCTGTCGTCTGTTAGATCATTGACACTAACCCCGGGCCGCTTGCTTGCAACAGATAGCATTGAGCCTTCGCGCTGGTGCCCCCAGCCGTGAGGAATGCTGACAACGCCCGGCATGATATCTTCAGTTAACTCTACTTCAATCTCAAGCTGTCCAACTCTGCTACTTACGTGAGCGAGTTCTCCGTTTTTAAGTTGTACTTGTTTCGCGTCGTCAGGGTGGATCATCAGAGTACAGCGATTTTTACCTTTTACCAGGCGCCTGCTGTTATGTAGCCAGGAATTGTTAGAGCGGACGTGACGCCTGCCAATTAATAAGAGTTGTCCGTTTTCGGCTTTGTGACTGTCAAGCAGTTGCTCGCCGCGTTTACGTAGGCGAGTCATATCTTTTAAGTAAGTATTCGGTGCGAGTCGAATTCGTTTCTTCACGCTGTAGAGCCGTTCGGGTAGGCGAGATTGCAAGGGGCCTAAGTCGATACCGTGAGGGTAATTAAGTAAAGAGCTAACACAAAGGCCTTTGCTCAAACTTCTGTTTTGAGAACCATAAGGGCTGAGATCCAGAATCTTCCGGGCTGGGTGTTTGCTTGGTAAGAACCCCTGTAAGGCATCGACCAGGAAACGCCCTGCTTGGCTAGTGCCAGGGAGCTGCGTACCATAAGGGCCGGTACGAAGGATGATATCCAATAAGCCGTCGGGTCCTAAGCGCTTCAGTGATTGGTAAGAAAATTGTTCACCAATAATTTGCTTAATAGAGCCTTTGCCAAGTCGGTGCTGAAGCTCAAGCGCTATTTGCCAGTCATGACGAGCAGACTTATCTACCTCGAATAAGGCGGGTGAGTATTTAGCGACATTCCGAACACCAAGCAGGTTAAAAACAATATCATAATGAGACTGCTCCAAAGGCGCAGTCGGAGGCAGGATAATATCGGCATGCTTTGAGGTTTCATTGATATAAAAATCAATAGAAACCATGAAATCCAGCGAATCGAGGGCTTGATCAAGGTGCTGACCATTCGGGCTGCTGAGCACAGGATTGCCAGCCATGACGATCATCATTTTTATCTGCTCATCACTAGGCAAGAGGATTTGGTCAGCCATGGTGCTGGCAGGCAATTCTCCACCAAATTCCGGTAGACCTGAAAGGCTCTGATAACGATTATAATGGCCTTTTTGGCCTGTCCATGCTGCTAGCTCAACCATATCTGCTGCGGGTTTGCTAAACATTAAACCGCCGCGCTCATCCATATGGTTTGTCAGAATATTTACCACATAAACTAACCAGGTCGCCAGGCCACCAAACTCCTGAGTTGAGGTGCCCATTCTACCGAACAGGCAAGCCCTTGGGGTGGTAGCCAGTTTGCGGGCTAGTGTTCTGATATCTTCGGCGGTAACACCTGTAATGCTGCTCACGTGCTCTGGGTTGAAGTCGGACGAGATAAGCTGTATTTCGGCGATCCCTTCAAGATGGCTTGATAGCCGGCCTGTCTCGATTAAATTCTCATTAAATAAAGTGTTAATAATTCCGAGTATCAGGAAGGCATCGGTACCGGGTTTGATGAATAAATGCTCGGTACTTGTTTTGACTGTTTCAGTCTTTCTTGGGTCAAGTAGAATCACCTCACCGCCACGCTTAATGATTTTCTTGAGCCTTGCTGAATAGTCAGGCGCGCTCATTAAACTACCATTTGATGCTGCCGGATTACTGCCGAGAAGAATAAACAAATCCATATGATCAATATCAGGCACTGGGAATAAATATTGATTCCCAAACAGTTCCAGATTTGCCTGCATATGCGGTAGCTGGTCATTGGAGGTGGCAGAAAATTTATTGCGGGTACGCAGTGCTTTCAGCAGCATTGGTGCAAATAGAATATTGCCGTGATGATGGGTGTTCGGATTACCAAGGTAGGCACCTACAGCATTTTTACCGTGCTGTTGTTGAATATCACCAATTTTGTTTGCAACTAAATCAAACGCTCTGTTCCAAGTGATGGGTTTCCAGCCATCTTTGGTTTTTAGCTGTGGAACTTTAAGCCGGTCCGGGTCTTCTTGTATATCTTTTAAGGCGAGCGCTTTCGGGCAAATATGGCCTTTGCTTAACGGGTCATCAGGATCGCCCTTTATAGAGATAATCTGTGCGTCTTCAACTTTGATCGCGACACCGCACATTGCTTCACAAAGGTTGCAGGTGCGGTAATGAGTAAAAGCGTCTGAGCTAGGCATAGATTTGATCCGTCATTGAATGGGTGCTAAGAGTGAATGTACACCACTATTGTTGTTATTGAACAGCTAGTCAGGATTATATGCCTGCCATAAACGAGAAGTCTAGACGATTA
>NZ_LWGE01001196.1:0-1385 GCF_001635315.1 Oleiphilus sp. HI0123 | reverse complement strand
ATACGCCTATTTAAATGGCCTGGATGTCTTTTTTCTAGTTGCCCTCATCTTATTTCTTTTCCTTTTAACCTATTTGACAACAGGATTAAACAGCAGCTATAAAATTGCTGCCAGCTTTGTATGTAGTGCTTTCGCTTACATTCTTGTCAGCTATTTATGTCTTTCGAATTTATCGCTTCTTTTGCCTATCGGGCTACCATTGTCATCACTCTTTATATTGTGGTTAGTAGTCGACTTTAAGTATGGCTCTGGTTTACTTAGCCAGCTTGGGGATTTACTCCGCTCCAACCAATCTACCGATATTAGTGAGCCTGGACAACTATCCAAGCCTTGTGTGGTTGTGATGGCTGAGTCAATCAGGGATAGCCATGTAGACTCGTACAAGCGTCTAGTCAGTTCGATCGATATCCTCACTTACTGGGTGCAATTGTTGGCGCTGATTAATCTGGCCGAGTACTTTGAAAAACATCCTTCTGAAAGAGACAAGATAGATAAAGGGGTTTGGAAAAAGTGGCGTCGCCCAACGCTTGGCAACTATTTGCACATATTCAGAGATATTTGTAAGCAATACTCAAATATTTCGGACGCGGTTGGTTCATCACGCTTCCCTCAGCTTTACCATTTGACTAGGCAGAAAGGGGATAGCGGCATTGAGAGTCTCTTATTTCGTATTATTGATATTCGCAACGAATGGAAGCATTTTGCTTCTACGGGATATACCGAGGCGCAGATTCAGGACGCTTTAGATGAGGTGTACGATATTGAACAGGGCTTGAGTAGTGCGCTAAGTTTTCTAGACTCCTTTGCCTATATTAAACCCAAGAAGTTCAAATCAGAAAATAACGGCACTTACTACTGGGATTGCCTAGTGTATTCTGGCGCAAGTACATATATCGATGAGTTTGCTACTTCCGATAAGCTGGAGCTTGATAAGCTTTATCTTTTTGATACTCGTAAGTGGGGTAGCTTCAACAATACACTTTGCCTTGAACCCTGGATATTCGCGGGTGAATGTCGACACCACCACCGTGAAGAGCTGTTCTTCTTCAGTGGACTTGAAAATGATGGTGCTTCACGTCGTTATTCAAAGAACATTAAGTATGCCGGGTTAACAGAGAGCTGTTGTCCTGAGGGTGAGCCACAGATTGGTGATGAACTGTTTAAACTATTGGCTCGTTAAGACCGAGTACTTCGAATCTAGTCATATAATTCTTCGCTAGTCTTAGGTTATGAAGGGATCCATTGTCCCTTTAATGTCCGGTTAAACCTCTTCAAGAATTTATTAAATTTCTTCCTGTACTACGAGGCGCTAGAGCCTTGCATAGGCATTAGCCCGTGTTATTTCTCTAGCGCAATTTAAATGTAAATAGAGGAAGAAAAATGGA
>NZ_LWGE01001195.1:0-3564 GCF_001635315.1 Oleiphilus sp. HI0123 | reverse complement strand
CGATTCAGTTCGCAATTGATCAGTTTGACTCCAGCAGTCAACGATATGCTCAAGAGCTTCACCAAATGGAGTCCTGGAGAGACCGTTTGATTAGCGGTGGAAATGATGTGCTTAGTAATTTTATTTCCGACAACCCTGATACAGACGTACAACACCTGAGAGCGCTCGTTCGCAACGCTAAGAAAGATCACGACCAGCAAAAGAATACTGGCGCGGGTAAAAAGCTGTTTCAATATATTCGAACGATTACTCAAGATATTGAGTAAAGCCAGCTAACTTGAAAATAGCGGCATCGCTGCGCGAATTTTATTCAAGCCTTTAAAATCCAAATTCGCACTACAAATACCAGCTCCTTTGCCGAGCTGGTTTAATATGTTTCCCCAAGGGTCGATGATCATACTCTGTCCCCAAGTTTTACGCCCACGGCTATGCTCTCCACCCTGATTTGCAGCAATAACAAAGCACTGGTTTTCAATAGCTCGCGCACGCAACAATAACTCCCAATGAGCTTGACCGGTTTTTTCGGTAAAAGCAGAAGGTACAAGTAATATTTTTGCCCTTGCCCTACGCATGTCCTGATACATCTCTGGAAAGCGCAAATCATAGCAAATTGAAAATCCGATTCCGGCCTGAGTACCATCTTCGAAACTTATCGTTTCAACTACGGTTCTTTCACCGGGACAAAAGGTATCCGACTCACGATACTCGCCATGCTCATCACCGACCTCAACATCAAATAAATGTTGCTTATCATAGTAGGCCTGTACTTCACCTGAGATATTAATCAGAAGACTACGACTAAAATATCGTTGCTTCCCTTGTGAACTAAGTGAGAGCGAAGCGGGGAACGGCAAACTACCCAAAACCAGGTTGATGAAGTTTACGACTTCCTGAGCATTTAACTTGCTGAGGAAGTGCGCCTGTATGTCTTCAGAGAGATCTTGTAGGACTTCACCTTTTAAATCGTCATTCAGCAAGCGCCATATTAGTGCTCGCTCTCGCGGTGGAGAGGATTCAATTAGGTGTGCAATATCACTTGCGTTTAGCCCCTTGTTCACAACCCTTTCAATTTGCCGGATAGAGCCGCTTTCGATTACTTCATTTACACTATGAAGTTTCTCTTTAGCGCTTTTGTTTGAAAATTGGCTAGGCATGGAACACGTTGATCTCTAGTTAACTGCTAAGTGATAAAACAGATAAGCCTGGTGAAGTGATGATTACAATTAGACCTATATAGATAGCTTAAACGTTTGCTTAAGTATAGCGCATGAATTGACACTTCGACAGTCAGAATAATCCAATAAACAGAGCCTTAGTTTGCTTTTATAAAGTGAGTTCTAGTTTATTGGAGCTGATAAGAGTGGGGGGCTTGAAATTTAGTGAGCGCTTATTCGCCTTCTCCAAACCTATCATTGATCAAGTCTTTGATCGCTGTCATTGCTTCTTCCTGATCCGCACCTTCGCAGCTGATTTCAACAAAAGATCCGCAGCTTGCGGCGAGCATCATCACAGACATAATGCTTTTACCATCGACTTCTCGGCCATCCTTTGCGATTTTAATACTGCTTTCAAAGCGTGTTGCAGTACCGACAAATTTAGCGGCTGCACGGGCATGGAGACCAAGTTTGTTAATAATTTCGATTTGTTCTGAAAGCATGGATGTTCTACTAAGCTAATGAAAAGAGGGTAGTTTATTACGTTTTGTGAGGTGAAGGTAGCTCTTTGTGGCGAATTTGGACATTATCAAATTGCGACTTGAAGTGCGCACCAAGCTGTTCGCTAATATAGACCGATCTGTGATGGCCGCCGGTACAGCCGATCGCGATAGTCATGTAGCTACGGTTTGATGCTTTGAATTGAGGAAGCCATTTACTGAGAAAGTTAATGATATCTTCCTTCATTAGTATGGATTCGGGTTGGGCGTTCATGAAGTCTACGACGGGCTTATCTAATCCACTAAAAGTACGAAGGTTTGGGTCCCAGTATGGGTTTGGCAAACAGCGAACGTCGAATACGTAATCTGCATCGCTAGGAACACCATTTTTGAAACCAAATGATTGAAAGAGTATGGCGAGCTCTTGCTCTCGTTTGCCTGTCACTCTAAGTTTTATGAGGTCTCTTAACTCGTATAGGGTTAGTTTCGTAGTGTCGACAGTCAGGTCAGCTTTTAGTGCCAGCTGGTCGAGAAGCGTTCTTTCGGTTTCAATCGCTTCGGTGAGTGAGTGTGTTGTGCTGCTAAGTGGGTGTTTGCGTCGAGTATCGTGAAAGCGCTTTAGGAGCGTCTCACTTTGTGCGTCAAGAAAAATGATATCGACATCAATCTCCATCTGCTTTAGCTTCTCGTAAACTTGGGGGAATGCTTCTATTCCACCCTGCAGATTTCTAGCATCGATACTGATCGAAACGTTACTTAACCTTGTATCTTTACCTTGTAGTGATTGTTTACCAAGGTTTAGTAAAAGCCCAACCGGTAAATTATCAATGCAGTAATACCCCATGTCTTCAAGGACGTGAAGGGCCGTGCTTTTTCCGGAACCGGATCTGCCACTGACAATAACGAGCTTCATAAGAAGTTCCTAGCAATTTTGAGCTTCTAAGGTTTGTAGGTCTTAAGCAATTATTTTCTGATAAAGTTCAGTGCCTGTAGCAGATTCCCTTAAACTATCGCAAAAAGCAGTGTTGTTGAACTTCTCTGCAATTTGACTTAAAAGATCCAGGTGCTCGCTCGTCGCCTCGGAGGGGACAAGTAAAACGAAAAGAATATCAACGTCTTCGTTATCTATCGAGTCAAAAGGTATCTTTTTTTCAAGTGTAAATAGACAACCAATAACTTGTTTGCAGTTTTCCAGTCTGCTGTGGGGAATGGCAATTCCTTGCCCAACTCCCGTGCTTCCCAGTCGTTCACGAGAAATAAGGTTGTCAAATATTTCAGTTTCATCAAGATGAGGAAATTGTTTTGAGACCAGGTGTGCAGCCTGTTGAAGAACTTTTTTCTTGCTACCACCGGGCAAACCGCGTTGGGTTAGCTCCGGTGACAAGATGGCCTCGATAGTAATTTTATTTTCAGACATTTTTCGACTCTAAAGATCGCTAATAACTAGCGTGCTGCTGCGCCGTGTGCGCGGTCAACTTTCTTTTCCTTGTGCTTAAGAATTTGACGGTCTAGCTTATCAACTAGCTGGTCGATAGCGGCATACATGTCGTCGTTCTCGGCGTGGCCGTGGATATCTGCACCAGCGATATGTAGCGTTGATTCAGCAATATGTGCTTGTTTCGATACAGAAAGGGTTACCTGTACGTTGCTAATGCCGCCAATATGGCGCTCTAGCTTTTGCAATTTGGTTTTCACATATTCTTTAAGTGCATCAGTTAAATCTACATGATGGCCAGTGATATTTAATTGCATAGTATTCTCCTATCATCGTTATTTTTAGCGAGAGTTGAATATTGACTCACTTTTCGCTTATCAAATCAACTTGCTGCAGGCAGCAAGTTATCAAATATTGTATTAAACCAATCTTTTTCTTTCGTTCGATGGGGGGATCGACATCGCTTCGCGGTATT
>NZ_LWGE01001194.1:0-5383 GCF_001635315.1 Oleiphilus sp. HI0123 | reverse complement strand
TTCGCTTATAAAAAATAATACAAAGACAAAGCAATAGAGTTTTAGTTGTAGATTTTGGGTCGCCGAACAATTCGTTAATGGAACTTGAATAGGTAATTCCGCAGGTATGGGAAATCGGTTGAAAAAATTATTTTTTACAGTTTTGGCTGTAGCCTCAGTTGATGTAGTGGCTGAGCTTAAGCCCATTGCTGATGATGAGCTGAGTCAATACTCTGGCCAAGCCGCTGTTGCCTTTGATATTGATCAAATAGGCTCGAATAGCTATACCCGCGTTACATTGGGTATGGAATCAAAAATGCAGATGAACATTAATAATGTTGAGTTAGGTAAATACGAAAGAGATGGTGAGTTAGGCGCTGACTTCTCTGCTACTAACCTAGCATTTGGTTCTATATCTACTGATGCCGCTCAAGTTCAGCTAGATGGGCAAACTTACGCGGTAAACGATATTATTCCTTTTGAAGTAAATGATCCGTATTTCGAAATTGCCAAAGACGCTACCGATGAGCTTGTAGGCTTTCGTTTGGGCTTTGGTGAAGCTCGTGGTCAGCTTAGCGGTGACTTTGATAGTATTTCTGGTAACGTTGGCGCTACGATTACTGATTTCTTTGGCGATGATTACCAAGCATCGATGCTTAACTTAAGTGGCGATGTCGATAATACTCGTGCTAAGTATTTTGGTGTAGGTAATGATCAAAGTGGAGGTGCAACGGATTGTAATTCGGGTTTTTACTGTTATGACCTTGCAGACTATAAGACTCTTGATGTTGGGCAGAGAAACTCTACAACAGGTAATGTTGATTACACCAACGACTTTTTCATCTCTTTTCAGAAAGAAGACACCGACTGGTCAACGAGTGATGGTCAGATGACCACTGCTTCAGGTGTATTTATTAACATACCTACTTCTCTTCATATAGATATGAATACCGGCACTAATGCTAATGGTACTGAACGAGTTCGGGTGGAATATATCGACCGTGGTGTTGGTTTATTTAAGCCGTAAAATCTTTTCCTTTATTAATCTTACAGTTCTCGAAAAGCAAGCCTATAGAGTACAATATGAACCTTCTTAGATTAGGAGGTTCTAATGCAGTCCATCTTTTGGCACGACTACGAAACATTCGGCGCAGATACTCGCCGAGATAGGCCAAGTCAGTTTGCCGGTGTTAGAACCGATTTAGATTTAAATATCATCGAAGAGCCAACGACTTTTTACTGTCGCCCTTCAGAAGATGCTTTGCCTTCTCCAGAAGCTTGCTTAATTACTGGCATCACACCTCAATATGCACAAGAAAACGGTTTCTCTGAGGTCGAGTTTGCCAAGAAGGTAGAAGAGATTTTTTCAGTCCCGTCTACCTGTGTGGCTGGCTATAATAGTATTCGCTTTGATGATGAAATCACTCGAAACCTGTTTTATAGGAACTTTATAGACCCTTATGAGCGAGAGTGGAAAAACGGTAATTCACGCTGGGACTTAATCGATGTTGTGCGTTTAACTTACGCTCTTCGACCCGAAGGGATCAATTGGCCTTGTGATGACTCTGGAACGCCAAGCTTTAGGCTTGAGGTCTTAAGTCAAGCTAATGGTATTGAGCACTTGTCAGCACATGACGCGATGAGTGATGTTTATGCCACCATCGGCCTAGCTAAGCTAATCAAGTCAGCACAGCCACAATTGTTCGACTATGTTTTTAAAAATAGAGACAAGCATAAGGTACTAGAGTTACTCGAACCAAATAAGCTTAAACCGGTTTTTCATGTTTCTTCGAAATTTCCTGCAAGTAAAGGGTGTTGTGCGCTTATTGTGCCGCTATTTCAAGACTCCAAGAATAAAAATTCCTTTATCTGTTTTGATCTAAGGCAAGACCCTGCTTACTTGTTTGCGCTGAGCAATGAACAGATTCAGCGTCGGCTTTACATGCCTTCGGCGCAGCTTTCTGAGGGCGAAGAGCGGCCAGCAATCAAGGCGATTCATGTAAATAAATGCCCAATGGTTGTTCCTGCTGCAATGATAAAGACGATGTCTGCTGAACGACTTGAACGCTGGGAGCTGAATCTGGATTTGATGAGGTCACACTTAGAATGGATCAGAAATAACCCAATATTTGTTGAAAAAATTAAAGAAGTGTTCAGCCTGAGCTCCCCCGAGAGAAACGAAACAGACCCCGACTTGATGATATATAGCGGTGGTTTTTTCTCTACCCATGATAAAGCTGAGATGTCGCGCGTTAGGCAGGCCAGTGATATTGAGTTGGAGGAAGAGGAGTTTAGATTTCAGGATAGTCGTTTGCCGGAATTATTGTTTCGCTACAAAGCGCGAAACTTTCCTCAAACTTTGACGGAGGAAGAGCAGTCAAAGTGGGAGCGGTATTGTGCAAACAAATTGATGAGCGCCGATGGCGGGTACCTTACTTTTAAAGAGTTCTTCGATCGCATTCATGCAATATCTCAATCGGATATCGACTCTAAATCTCAGTCGGTGCTTGAAGATCTCCGGTTCTATGGTGAGTCTATCATTCCATATGCCTAGTAAAGAGCTTCAGATAGCGCGGGCTATCTGAAGCTAAATAAGCTTTTTCTAGAACTTGCTGAACCCTTGCCATTGTTCAGTAGAAAGATTCGTCATGCCCTCGGCGCTGTTAATTTCTGTCTTTTCTGGTTCTCTTGCCTGAGAGTTTTCAGAATTAGATTTTGCGACAACAGTAAGCACCCCGTTTTCGTCAGCAATAATGTTCTGAACTAGAGTGCTCATATCTTCTAAGGTAAGAGAGTTCACTTCTTTAGCTAATTGTTCTTTGGTGTCGAAGTCTACATTTTTTATATCAATGTCTTTCCAAAACCTATTGGAGCGTGAATAAAGGGTGTTGTCTTGCTTTAGTAGGTTTGCAACAACCGAGCTCTTGTGCTTGTTCAAGTCAGCTTTGCTTGTTGACCTAACTGTCTCTAAGCTTGTATGAATGAACGCCTTGGTTTCCTTATAAAGCTCTTGGCCTGTGTTACTAGGGGACTGAACAATGAACGCTATAGCCGGTACTTCAAGCAACTCAAAATTGGTTGCGAATACGATGTAACCCATTTGTTTTTGAGTGCGGACTTGGTTGTAGTAATCACTAGAGAGTATTTGAGTGAGTAGTAAGTACTTAGCACGTTCTTTGTGACTAGTAGTTTTTCCTTGTACATAGTGAACAAAGCCGGTATCACTGTGCTCGGTGTCGAGCGTGTTGAGCCAAGGAGTCTTAGGTGGTATGCGGCGAATTTTGGCGCGGCTGACCTCGGTCTTAGTTGCCTTATCAAGTAATATGCTTTGAATTAATTGTGCATTATTGAGTGTTGATGCACGCGATAGGTTTCCGCTACTCAACACTGCTATATCTAGTTGAGACAGAAAGTCTTCACGAAACTGATTAATATCTTCTAGTTTTATATCTCTAAGTGCGCTCAGACGTTCTTCTTCATTCCAAGAAGGAGCAATAACTACGTTCTGAGCTTTGGAAATAGCTTGCTGAAATGGCTTCTTATCTTTTGCGTTTGATAGGCTTCTAGACAAGCGTTCTTTCATTATAGAGAAACGAGAGGGAGAAAACTCTGCATATTTAACGGTGTTAAGTAACTTGCTTAGAAGTTGGGCCTGTCTATCGCTGTACCCGCTGATTTTGATGGTTACACCACGCATATGCTTGTATAGCTCGTAATGAAGGCCTGCAAGATAGGCAGGGTAGCTATATTCATTAAGCGAGTCAGTTAGAAGTTTTACTAAAAGATCTGTCATATTTAGCGTTGCCGCAGACTTAAGCGCTTCAGGGGAGCGTATGGTAAGGAATAAGTTTGATTTAGGCGTGCCAAAGCTAGTGTCAGTGTGATGCCATACTTCTAAGCCAAGTTGTTTGAGCAGAAGCTCTGGCTTTTCAGTATTCATCGTTTTAACTATTGATATGTTTTCCGGAATAAAAATGTTTTTTTCTGGCAGGCTTAGCCTATTGTCCTGCTTAGGTTTGATGAGTTTATCCAGAAGGTTCTGATCCAGTTCTTGAATGTTATAGGGTGCGTCGTACCAGTCAGTAAACCGTTTTCCAACAACTGCTTTAGCGCTAACCGCAACAAACATATTCTTGGGATTAAGATGGCTTAAGTATGTTTTGTATAACTCGTGATCGAACTGCTTGAGCGAGTAGGGCTTGATAAGAATATCTTCTGCTGAAGTAAACTGGAGCGCCCTTGATAGCTTGCTCGTGAAATGAATGGGTTCACTTTTCTCTTGATAGTTAAAAGCAATATCTAACATGGTTTTTTGTTCGTCAAAGTAAAGCTTTTTCAGGCCTTCTTTACGTAGAAGGTCAATATAACTATGAATGGTCTCTAGAATTCGTTCCTGGTTGTCAAAGCCAAACTGAGTCAAGCTCATGCGGATAACAAACAGTTCTTTGACTCTAGTATCAAACTCTGCACCGGCCGATAGTGAGTCGACTAGGTTTTCATTTTTTAATGCCGACAATAGGCTGCCTTTACCCTCATGGCCAATCAGGTTTGATAGGTAGGATACAGGCTTTGAGTCTTGGTGAAGGCTTGATGATGGTATGGGGAATGCGAGCATCATTGATCGCTTGTCCATTATCGATTGCGCTTCAACTTTTACAGGTAGGAAATCTTCTGCGAAGAAATCTTGCGATATGTCGGTAAACTCGACGTTGCTGTTTGGAATGTTACTGAACTTGGCTAGTGTCCACTTTTTAAGTGTTGAAAGAGGCTCTTTCCCCAAAATTACCAAAGTCATTTGATTCGCAGAGTAATTCTTTTGATAAAACTCTAATAAAGTGTCGCGTAACTTTTCTTCGCCTTTGTCACTCAGGGTTTCAAGGTTTCCAACAGAAAAGCGGCTATAGGGGTGATCGTCGGCTAATACTGCTTTTATTACAGAATAAAAGCGTCGTCCATCATCCTTGACTTTGGATGTGTATTCGGAATGAACAGCGTTAACTTCACGCTCGACATACTCGGCGTTAAAAAGCGGGTGAGTGAACTGCTCAGAAAAGCGTTCAAGCGCCGCTTCTAGGAATTCGGGTCGGATATCAAAGAAATAGTTTGTATTTTCAGGTGAAGTATATGCATTGTGTGAGCCGCCATGTTGAGTGATATATTTCTGATAAGCATCAGGCTCAGGGAATTTTTCAGTGCCAAGGAAGAGCATATGTTCAAGAAAGTGGGCCAAGCCCGGATATTCAAGAGGGTCACTTGCGCTGCCAATATTAACGTCTAGAGACGCAGAAGATTTATCGGTATTTGGGTCGGAAACCAGCAAGACTCGAAGTTTGTTTTCTAGTACTAAGTAATCGTAGTGCCGGCTATCATTAGGGCTTTTTTCTATAGAAAGGGAGGCGTTAAC
>NZ_LWGE01001193.1:0-2221 GCF_001635315.1 Oleiphilus sp. HI0123 | reverse complement strand
TTAGAGACTAAAGTTATCCACAGCTTGGCATAAGTGCTCTATTGAACATTTCCTCTTAAGTGCATAACTTTCGATTGCAACAATTCGGCGCTTACTAGATCAGGATTAAGTGGTTTATCAGCAATTACCCTTACCTTAGACCAGAAACGTTTAGGACCTTTCGAAAAGGCAGCTCCATCTTTATGGCTAAAAACACTTCCCCAAAGGCCTTGTAGGGCCATCGGCACTACTTGGACAGGATCACGCCCGATTATTATTTCAATGCCAGTTTTAAACTCGTTGATATCGCCAGTTCTTGTCAGCTTACCTTCCGGGAAAATACAAATTATCTCTTCATTATTTAGTGCTTCAGATATTGACTCGAAAGCTTGATCATAAATTTCTTGATCCTGATGCGCAGGCGCGATTGGAATGGCTTTGACCGCTCTGAAAAACCAAGCTAAAAATTTGTTTTTGAAAATATTATGATCCATCACGAAGCGCATAGGGCGTCTACACGCTCCGGCAAGTATGAGCGCATCAACATATGATACGTGATTACAAACCACTACTGCTGCACCTTCGCGAGGAATATTATCCAAGCCTTCGTGGCTGACTCGGTACATGGTATGACCTAATATCCATATACAAAAGCGAATCGCAAATTCATCTACTTGATAAAATATGTATAGGCAAACAACGAAATTCATTATGGATAAAACCAGGAAGAATTCTGGTATTTCAAGACCTAGCATTCCCAGTAAGATCATTCCTGTGATAGCGCTTCCCACCATAAACAAGGCATTCATAATGTTAATCACAGCGATGGTTCTCGCTCTAAAAGCCGGTTCCGCTCTTTCCTGGACAAAGGCATAAAGTGGGACGATAAAGATGCCTCCTGAGATACCTATACCGATCAGATCAATCAACACTCTAAAAGAACCTTCAGCGTTTAGGAATGTAAGCCAAGTGTGGATAATTTCAGGTTGATGAGGAATTGCGCTATAAAGATCTACACCAAATAGGCTTAATCCCAACGCGCCAATCGGTACAATACCCAACTCAACCTGTGATGAAGACAGTTTTTCACAAAGCATCGAGCCAAGTGCAACACCAATGGTAAATACCGCCAATAGTAAGGTGACGAGTGAGGAGCCCCCCAACAAGACTTCTTTCGAGAAGTTAGGGAATTGCGTTAAATAAGCTGCACCTAAAAACCAAAACCAGGAGATTGCCGCAATTGCTAAATATATCGGCCGGTGCTTTCTTGCTTCGACAATTAGAGAGTGGGTAGTTTTAATAGGGTTATATGAGACTGTTATATCAGCTTGGCTCGGTGGGGCCAAAGGTATTGAACGGCTACTAAGATAACCGAGCAATGCAAAAAACACGACGGCACATGCTGTCACAATCAGAAAGCTATCTAATTGCATGATGATACCAGCGCCAATAGTACCCAAAAGAATCGCAACAAAAGTGCCCATGCCTATCAGCGCATTGCCACCGACCAATTCTTCTGACTTTAGGTGTTGAGGGATGATGGCATATTTTGCAGGTCCAAAAAATGCTGACTGCGTTCCCATCACAAATAGTAAAACCAGGAGCAGGGAATACCACTCCATCAACAAGCCTAATGCTGCCACTGACATAATAAGAATTTCAGCAAACTTAATTTTTCGAATTAGGCCTGATTTTTCATATTTATCGGTAATTTGGCCAGCAATAGCAGAAAAGATGAAGAAGGGCAGAATAAATAGACCTGCTGCCAGGTTAAGAACCGTATCAGCATTCATACCTAAGGCATCCGATGCCTTGAATGCGATGATCAGCATTAGGGTATTTTTATAGATATTATCGTTAAATGCCCCCAAAAACTGGGTAGCGAAAAAGGGGGCAAATCGTTTGCTTTTCAATAAGGCCGATTGACTCATCCTTGTCTCCTGTAACTAGTTTAAGCAAGCCAACAGTATAGAGCTCTGATCAGTCGCTAGCTACTTTCCAATACAGAAACTACTGAAGATTTCACCAAGAAGGTCATCGGGCCTGAACTTACCGGTAATTTCCCCTAGATTATCTTGGGCAATACGCAGCTCTTCGGCTAATAACTCGCCGGCATTGAGCTCTGTTAGCTGTCTTCGACCAAGATTTACAGCATCCAAAGCACGATTTAAGGCATCTAGGTGCCGTCTGCGTGCAGTAAATGTACCTTCATTATTAGCCTTATAACCAACGCACTCTTTAA
>NZ_LWGE01001192.1:0-4102 GCF_001635315.1 Oleiphilus sp. HI0123 | reverse complement strand
AGCATGCGCACCCATTTACCATCTTCATCGCTTGCCTCAGTACGAATTGAGCCTGAGTCAAGACTAGCATCAGCACATACTCTAGTTAATACCTGATTAGGAGTGCAAAACAGTGCTGTAGATTCAAATTCGGTAAAAGAAGAGAAACACGTACCCTCTGCCAGATCAGCCCCCGTACATCGGTCACTCCCACCACCTTCTTGGGAACCCAGGTCACACTCAACACGAAGGTAGTTTTTATAACACTCATTACTTCTCACCGCTCCTGGAATCAAAGCACTGATATATACGTTGTTATTTTCAACAAAGTGCTCCAGAGCATATAGATCTGATTCAGCACCAAACATAACATGCTCACGTACTGATTTTGGCGCTGACAAAGACTGCTTATAAAAATAACGAACAATCAGATCTTTTTCGAGCATTGATGCAGATAACAACAAGCTGTCTTCAAAAATACTCACTTCATACTTATTCAAGGAATCTGCCAAGTACTGCATATAACCAACGAACTGGGCATCGTTCTCTGTATTATTCAACTCCCCCAAGTGCTCAAAAAACTCGGCAGAACAAATATTTCTGCCAGACTGGCTCACATCATGTTCTTCTTGAGTCTCACACAAGTCTGCAACATCCTGCTCCAACTGACAGCCGAGATCGGCATCACAATCCGTTATAAACTGCCAGGAAGAAGCCGTGACATCATGAGCGGCATTACAAGCATCATCCTCTTCGTCACAGCGCTGATAGTCGAATTGTGAAAACGTTTTCTTGCGTCTGTGTGCTTGTTCCTGATAGATAAATCCGTCATTTGTCTCAACAAGGTAGTCATGACTGACGCTATCAGGCGTAAATTGGTTTTGTAAAAATGGGTAGGTAAAAATCTTCCCTTCATCAATGATCACTAAGTCATCATCATCATGATACGCTTCTACTTCATAAATCCCTGGCTCGACACCCCCCGCGATATAAGGAGCATAGCTGCCGATATTTATTATCCGATCGGTCAATATTGTGCCGACATCACTCTGAGTCTTTGCAAAAAACTCTGTGCTTGCATCGACAACAAAAATATCCTGATTCATTTGGACCAGGTATTGATAATTATCCAAGGTACGTACATCAAAGAGATAAAATGGAGACGTAAACCCATTCGCGTCAATTGATGGGTAGGAAGCAAGCTCTCTGGTTTGCGACCATACAGAATTCCTGTCCTGGTCAAAAAACTCTAACTTCCTCAGCGCAAAGCTATAACCAAGGTAACCATAATTTAAAATATATTCCCCTGCATTATCCGGGTTATCAATCCAGCCAAACACTAACTTTGCTTTAGCCTGAGCTTCATCAACAATAAGCAACTCATCAGTAAGAGAGGGGTCTGTAAACGAAGCATCGAACTGATAGTTTAAGGGTAGTTCATAATATGTTCGACTTGCATCCATGTTTTCACACGCTGAACCGTCTTCCTCATCGACTGCGGTCACAACATAAACCGACTCCGCATGCCTAACCGAAAAGGTCTCAACGGTACCGGTACCGGAATCAGAAAGAGAAGAGACGACTAGCTCTTTTGGATGAATCTCACATATTTCATTCTTAAAGTGATTGATAGCCTTGAGTTCATTCGTTTCATGGTCAACTTTATAGACGGTATCGGTACTCACCAAGATTGAAATATCCGGCTTGGCTCCATTGCTATCGGAAGTATTCAGGCTCAAGATCATTCCTGATTCAGAGGAAAAAACTGCCTCATGCTGAATCGTCGAACTTTCTGTTTCTGGAGCACTGAAGGAATATAAGCCCAAACTGTCACTCACCTCGTCAGACGGGCGAGAGAAAAAAGTTTCGTCGATAGCAACATCTTGAAAATCTTGCCCCGGAGTAGAAGGTGGTGAAGTATCGTCTACTGTTTCTGGTGCCGTTTCTGCCACTCGCCCTTCGCAACCTGCCAGAACGATTGAAACACACCAAGCGAGAAATAATTTAAATGCCTGCTTTGTCATAACACCCTAATTTCCTATGAGCTAATCCATGTACCACTCTATTTCCTGAGACACTATTCAAAAACATCAGGAATATCTTTCCGTAATTCTATTTTTTGCGTCTCCATTATATCTGGGATAATCTGTGAAATAATCTATAAGCGTCTTGATTGGGAGCCTGTTCACAATAAAACCCTGTCCCAATCGAGATTTATTCTGGCAGCACCTGGGATACAGCAACGTCATGGACATCACACCAAAACCACCGTCAACGCCAGAGGTCGTCAGCAAAGGTACAAGCACTCTTTCTAGATCACAAATTACCAGCATTGAAGAGCTTAAACTGGTACCCGGTAAGCAATACCAGGCAACTGTTCAGCCCCCCCCCCCAAAAACTAACCAGGAACAGCCGGTAATCGAAGGAAAAGCAGCCACAGTAAACACTCACAGCAGTAAAGAATGGCTACTCAATATTAATGGCAAACTTGTCACAACCACCAGCAGCATTCCTTTAGAGATAGGTCAGACGCTATTAGTCAAGCTTGAAAGCTCATCAACACAACAGAGCAAGGCTTTGATCCTTGTCAGTCCGACTAATAGAAGCACAGCTCAAATCCCAGCAGACAAAGGCAGCATCAATACCGAAATACTATTAGGCACCTTAGCAAAACTGCTACCGAAGCAACTGTCTCTTGGTACCGGCTTCGCTGCCCTGAATGAGATGAGTAAAGCGACTTCGCAAACGCCGCCCATTTCTCAAAATCAAACAAAGGTAGCCAGCGCTCAACAAACCCAGCTCTCCCCTACACAAGGCTCATCGCCGCTTACTCGAAAAGTTGCGCTAGAAAGCATCGCAACACTGATCAAATCTCTTCCTCACGCAGAGCAGATCTCTCAAGCCAGCCGTCAAGGCGACACTCTAAGCTCTCCTGACACAATTAGAAACGCCTTAAAACACAGCGGTCTTTTCATGGAGTCACAGCTCAGTAACACCACCAACAAACAACAAATACTCGAGCAACTCCAAAACCTCAAAACCTTGAACAAAATAGCATTAGCGCAAGCAGACCAGACCAAACCTACTGCCAATAACCCGCTTTCTGGAACCCCCTCTCCTCAAAATACCAACCAAACAAGCTCTGCAGTCACGAAGCAAGCACTAGACATGCTGCAGCAACTTGTAAAGCAACATAGCAACACGGCAGCCGATCCAAGCCAAGACAAGACAATATCAAGCGATTTAAAAGCGACCCTGCTAGGCATTAGCCGAAACTTATTACCTGCCGCAAATAGCAGCGGCGAACAAAACCAGGCGATAGAGAAACTCCTTGGCAGCCTTTTAGAGCCTGAACTATTAACAACTCCCTTTAATTTTCCGCGCATCCAGTCCGACACAACAGCGAAGGCCAAAGCTCTTTTTGCCGAGCAAGAGTTTTCTACCGGGCAGCTTTTGAAAATACTTGCCGGAATGCTTAATCGTATTCAGTTCAACCAGTTGAACAGCCTCTTTCAAAGCCAAACCAGTGACGGCAATACACTTCAATCATGGTTTTTTGAATTGCCCGTGGTGAATGTCAACCAAGGGGTCACCACCTTCAGCCTGAGACTCGATAAGGAAAAAAGCGCCACTCAGAACCAGGAAGAGGAATCTGAGGACAAAGCATTGCAGTGGAAAATATCACTATCCTTCGACTTAGAAGGCCTGGGAGCAATATATATTCAAGTAAGCTTGCTCCCTCCTTCTATTTCATCCATTATCTGGGCAGATCAAGCCGATACTTTCGCGCTCGCGCAAAGGGAGAGCAAACATTTTAAGGAAAAGCTTTCAGAGCTAGGCCTAGAAGTAGGCGATATTATTTGCCAACAAGGCCTACCAGAACAACAGGCCACCAAGTTGACACAAAGCCTGGTAGATATTCAAGCATGAACAACAATAACAAAACCAGCTCGAAAACAAGAGCCATCGCGCTCAAGTACGATGAAGTTTCAGCGCCCAAACTTACTGCCAAAGGTGAGAATGAGCTCGCTGAGGAAATAATGCGCATTGCCGAAGAGCACGGCATACCTTTATACGAAAATAGTGAATTAGTCAGCATTTTGTCTAAACTAGAACTGGGAGA
>NZ_LWGE01001191.1:0-2914 GCF_001635315.1 Oleiphilus sp. HI0123 | reverse complement strand
ACAATTAAATCAAATACTAAAATAGTGAATAAATTTATTCTGGCAAGTTCCTGCTACATTTAAGCAACAAGCACGAGCTTTTTACTCGAATACTTTTTTACCATTACGAACAAAAGGCGGGCGCACCACTCTAACGGGCACCTGCTTTCCACGCATATCGACAGCACAACTATCTCCCGTCGCAGCAGGTACTCGCGCCAAGGCAACCGAGTAGCCAAGTGTAGGTGAAAAGCTACCGCTAGTAATTTCACCTTCGCCAACACCTTCAACAATTACTTTCTGATGGCCACGTAATACACCGCGTTGCTCAAGCACCAAGCCTACCAATTTGCTCGATACGCCCTGCTCTTTCTGCGCAAGTAGCGCTGCTTTCCCAATGAAGTCCCTGTCTTCTGAGAAAGATACTGTCCAGCCCATAGCAGACTGAAGCGGCGTTACAGACTCATCCATATCGGAGCCATATAGGTTCATACCTGCCTCAAGACGCAGTGTGTCTCGGGCACCCAGGCCACATGGTTTAACACCCGCTTCAACCAAAGCTTTCCAAAAGTCAGCAACAGCATCGCTTGGCACCATGACTTCCAAACCGTCTTCACCGGTATAGCCGGTGCGACAGAACATCCAATCGCCAGCTTCCAAGCCTTGGAACACTTTTAAACTATCGATAAGCTCGGCATTATCAGGAGAAGCCTGCTTAATGTTCTGTATAGCTTCGGGGCCTTGAATGGCCACCATGGCTAACTCGGGGCGCTCAATCAATTCCACATCAAATTTTTCAGCCTGCTTGTTCATCCAAGCCAGGTCTTTTTCTCGCGTACCGCAATTAACCACTAGGCGATAGTCTTTAGGCATACGATAAGCAATCAGGTCGTCGATCACACCACCCTTCTCATCCAACATGCCACTATAGAGTGCTTTGCCTGTTTCTTGCAGCTTGTCGACATCGTTCGCTAACAAATAACGAAGATAGTCACGAGAGTCTTTACCCTGTACATCAACAATTGTCATGTGCGACACATCGAACATACCCGCGCTTTGGCGCACAATTTTATGCTCTTCAATTTGAGAGCCATAATGCAAAGGCATGTCCCAGCCACCAAAATCTACTATCTTGGCACCGGAATCCTGATGCACCTCATATAATGCGGTTTTTGAGCCCAAGAGCATTCTCCGAGAAGTTAGGAATAAATAGAGTAAAATTAGAGCGGCATTTTACCTGATTGACTGGGGAAAAAACCACCAATTATTTTATAAGGCATAAATAGCGACGATTCGCTGACTATAAAAGAAAGTATTGCAGGGAAGGCAAAACCTTTTCAAAATCACAAAATGCATGATCACCACCGGCCTGAACCCAGAGTTTAGCCTTAGGCAGACATGCTAAAGCCTGTGCGAAATCCAAGACCTCATCTCCGGTTTGCGTCATGATATAAACATTATCCGAACTGACCAACGAAGCATTCTGCTTAGGGCTTAGTTCCAAAGACTTTAACTCATCCATATGTGAAGGTAATACAGTGTAGGTTTCGCCAGAGTAGTAGTTAGTATTCTCACCTAGATAATCAACGAGCAGTTCGTAAGGCTTTAAAGCAGGGTTGATCAAAACTGCCTTCAGAGAGGAGCCCGGCAAAGAGTACCTCTCAAGCAAGTGCATACTGTAATAAGCACCAAGCGAGCTACCAATGAATCCGAGCAGATTCTGTACACCAATGCTTTCAATCAGCTTGTCTACCAGAGCAATCGCTTCGCGTGGCGATGGGGGGAGTTTTGGAATTTCTAAACGAAGCCCAGGGCATTGTCGCTCAAAATAAGCCTTGCATAACTGGGCTTTGTGAGACTGTGGTGAACTATTGAAACCATGTAAATAAATAACAGACTTCAATAGCCATTACTCTCGAGATCTAAATTAAACTGAAAATCTTCAGCTCTTGAAACTTTTGACTCTAAACGACCGTCGTCAAATAACTTTAGCCATCGGTAACCAGGCGCTATCGCTTCTACACCAAAATCATGGGACTTCGGAGTAAATTGAATACAGGTTGAAGGCGTCGCCAGCAGCTGAACACCTTTACGCGTTTCAGAAAACTCTTGATGAATATGCCCCCAGAGTACCGCTCTGACATTGTCATAGCGGTCAACGATATCGAAAAACTGATCTCGATTATGCAAACCAATCTTATCCAGCCAGGTACTGCCGATATCAACCGGATGGTGATGAAAGCTAATTAAGGTATGAAGATCGGGGCGTTCAGACAAGCACCGCTCTAGAAAGGCTAAATCATCATCTCGTAACATGCCATGTACGGCACCTGTTACAGACGAATCTAATAAAATAATTTGCCAATTGCCAACANGTAGCAAGCGCTCCGTCTCGACCCCGTGACCCAAGGCCTCAGCCATAATGCCACGGTCATCATGATTCCCAGAGAACCAACGGCTGGGAGCGTTAAAGCCTTCAATTTGAGTTTGGAAGTAGTGATAGGCTTCAAGACTTGCATCCTGTGCAATATCGCCCGTCGCCAAAACGTAATCCGGGCTTGGACAAAAGCTCGCAGCTATATCAGCTTCAACTTTATCAAGCACCGCAACAAGGCTTTCGCGTGTCACCACACCAAGCAAGTCACTTTCAGCATCCTTTGTGAGGTGGCAATCACTTATTTGAAGGAGGTTAATCACAGCGCCCCCTGCACTGACATGACTCGACATTTTCGTTCGGCTCTTTCTGTTATCTAAATCGCTGATCTGACAATCTCAATTCCAATTTGACCCGGCACACTGAGACTCACTCCTTCAGAGAACCGATCTGCAATACGCTTTATCCATAGATTCACTAAACTTTTCGCAGATTAACTAGATAAGTTAGCTCAATATTGCAGTTTGGAAATGATGATGACGCTTTGTTTTAGTGTTTTCA
>NZ_LWGE01001190.1:0-4000 GCF_001635315.1 Oleiphilus sp. HI0123 | reverse complement strand
CTATAAACATTACGATAAAAGCGTCCAAAGATTCGAAGACTATCCAACAATTGATCGTTCAGATTTGGTAATCCCCCCTAAAAATAATTGAAGTCAAAAGTAGAATTTTCTCGTAACATTTACGCAGGAGATTCTGCATGAAAAAATCAAAATACACCGATAGCCAGATTATGGCGATTCTTAAACAAGCCGAAGCCGGCACGCCGGTACCAGAGCTTTGCCGTGAATATGGCATGAGTTCAGCTAGCTTTTATAAATGGCGTGCAAAATATGGTGGTATGGATGCATCGATGATGTCTCGCTTAAAAGAGCTTGAAGAAGAAAACCGTCGATTAAAAAAGATGTATGCAGAGGAACGACTGAAGGCTGAAATTGTTCAGGAAGCGCTACAAAAAAAGTGGTGAAGCCATCTCGGCTCAAGGAGGTGGCCCAGAATGCGGTGGCGAATCGGTCTATCAGTATACGATTAGCATGCTCTGCCGTCGGTATCAGCGAAACGTGTTATCGCTATCAATCTAAGTTGAACGCTGAGAATGAGGAAATTGCCAATTGGTTGATTAAATTGACTGAGCAAGATTCTGACTGGGGCTTTGGTTTATGCTTTGATTACCTTCGCAATGTGAAGCGATTTACCTGGAATCATAAGCGTGTGTATCGAATTTATTGCGAGTTAGCACTGAACCTTAGGATCAAACCGAGAAGGCGCCTCAAGCGACATAAACCAGAGCCATTGAAAGAACCGATTCGAGCCAACCAAATTTGGTCTATGGATTTTATGCATGATCAATTGGCCGATGGACGTAAATTTCGTCTGTTTAATGTGATTGATGATTATCGACGTGAAGGCATTGCGATTGAAGCAGGCTTCTCTTTGCCTACGATGAGAGTCACTCGTGTACTCAACCAGTTGCTTGAATGGCGTTCCAAGCCGATAGCTATTCGATGCGATAATGGGCCTGAGTTTATCAGTCATGAGTTTGTCTCATGGGCAAAGAATCATGATATTCGGATTGAATATATTCAGCCTGGCAAGCCACAACAGAATGCTTATATCGAACGCGCAAACAGGACCATTCGTTATAGCTGGCTCAGCAAACATCTTTTTGAAACGCTTGAAGAGGTCCAAGACTATGCAACAAACTGGTTATGGTTTTACAATCATGAAAGGCCACATAAAGCTAACGGAGGCAGGCCACCGTTAATGGCTGCATAACTTCTACTTTTAGCTTCGGTTAAAAATGGGAGGATTACCATTTGAGTGTAAGTATCACTGATTTTGTGCCTGATTGCGTATTCCGCGCGAACCTGATCGCTCGTTGCGATTCAAAGTGATCACCTGTTGCGACGGAACGTGATCACTCATTGCGATTCAAAATGACTCACTTTTAGCTGTTATCGCAAACGGTGATCGAGTAATCGCAACGACTGATCACCATCAATCACAAACTCCTTCCATGCATTGAAACTCAATTTGTCGAGCACGTTATTCTTAGCGCTTTTAAGCCGAGAGTACGATGCCAAACAAGAGATTAGCAATGCGACACATTAAAGATATTCTCCGCCTCAAACTCGAGGCAAAACTGAGTCATCGAAATATTGCCCGCAGCTTAGGAATCGGCGTAGGCACTGTTTCCACTTATGGAAAAAGAGCGGTTGATGTTGGGCTAACCTGGCCACTTCCAATAGAGATGACTGACAATGAACTAGAACGTTTATTATTCCCCGACGCCAAGATCAATACGCGCCATGGTCGGGTTATGCCTGATTGCGCTGCCATTCACCAAGAACTCAAGCGCAAAGGCGTTACCAAGCAATTGTTGTGGGAGGAATATAAGCAAATACATGGCGACGCGGGCTATCAGTATTCGCAATATTGCGGCTACTATCGTGAATGGCGTTCTAAGCAAAAGCGCTCCATGCGCCAGATTCACCTTGCCGGTGAAAAAATGTTTGTGGATTACAGCGGGGCCACGGTACCTATCGTTAACCCGGATACTGGCGAGATCCGTTCAGCTGAGATCTTTGTAGCCATACTTGGCGCGAGTAACTACACCTTCGCAATGGCGTCATGGACGCAACGCAAAGCCGACTGGATTAACGCACATGTGAAAGCCTTTGAGTTCTTTGGCGGCGTACCGGAGATCGTTGTGCCTGACCAGTTACGCAGTGCTGTCAGCAAGCCAGCTCGTTATGACCCCGGTATCAATGTGAGCTACCAGCACATGGCATCACATTATAAAACGGCGATCATTCCCGCTAGGCCACTCAAGCCCAAGGATAAAGCAAAAGCAGAAAACGCGGTATTGATCGTGCAGCGCTGGATACTGGCTCGACTACGACATCAAACCTTCTTCACGCTGGCAGATCTAAATCAGACTATTAAGGTCTTGCTAGATGACCTTAACCGCCGTGCCTTTAAGAAACTACCGGGTTCCCGCTTAAGTCAATTTGAAGCCTTGGATAAGCCAGCGCTTAAATCGCTTCCCGCGAAGCATTATGAGTATGTCGAGTTCAAACTTGCACGCGTTAATATCGACTACCACATAGAGTTCGACAAGCATTATTACTCAGTACCTCATCATCTGGTGAAGTCTCAAGTAGAAGCCCAAGCAAGCCAAGATAGCGTTGCTATTTTCTTCAAAGGAAAACAGGTTGCACGACATGCTAGGAGCTTGCGCCAAGGGGGTTTTACCACCAATGCTCACCACATGCCTGAGCCCCATCGAAAGCACCAAGCCTGGACGCCGGAGAGACTGATCTCTTGGGGCGCTCGAATCGGGCCTGCAACGCAATCCATCGTACTAAACCTACTCGAACAAAAGAAGGTACCCGAACAAGCTTATCGAGTCTGCTTGGGTTTACTGAATCTGGCAAAACAATACACACCAGAAAGATTAGAAGCCGCTTGCTTACGGGCTCAGCATATCAATGCCCGACGACTGGCAAATATTAAGTCCATATTAGAAAGCA
Organism: Oleiphilus sp. HI0123; assembly: GCF_001635315.1. NCBI lineage: Bacteria > Pseudomonadati > Pseudomonadota > Gammaproteobacteria > Oceanospirillales > Oleiphilaceae > Oleiphilus > Oleiphilus sp. HI0123. The sequence continues at coordinate 1,030 of NZ_LWGE01001190.1, read as the reverse complement.
ATATGGATCAACTGCCACTTCCATTATCACCTCAGACTTCGCCATCACCTCAAACAGAGACTCATCGTAACGTGCGCGGCGCTGATTACTACCACTAAAAACCCACCCCAAAACCAATAGGAAAAAACATGTTAGAAACACAAAGCTTACAGCAACTTCGACAGCTCAAGTTAACCGGTTTAGCCGAAGCACTAGAGATGCAGTTTAATCAACCCAATACCTATGAAGAGCTTAGCTTCGCCGAACGAATTAACCTAGCAGTACAACAAGAAGTGACTTACCGGCACGACAAACGCTTACAACGATTGCTCAAGGCTGCTCGCTTCAAGGTCACCGCTAGAATGGAAGATATCGACTACAGCCACCCACGTGGCTTAAAGCAAAGTACAGTCGCGGGCTTGCAAAGCAATACCTGGATAAGCAAAGGGCAAAATCTGGTAATGACGGGACCAACAGGCTGCGGAAAAACCTATCTTGCTTGTGCATTAGGACATCATGCCTGTCTGCACGGTTATCAAGTACGATACTTCAGAGCCTCGCGGTTGTTCGAGCAGCTGACCATCTCACACGGCGATGGTAGCTACCTAAGACTCTTAAACCAAATAGCCAAGGCTGATGTTCTAATTATCGATGACTGGGGCTTGGAGGCTTTAACACAGCCTCAAAAAAATGATCTACTCGAAATTATGGAAGATCGCCACAACAGTAAATCGACCATAGTGACTAGCCAATTACCGATGACGAAGTGGCATAAATTTATCGACGATCCGACCTTGGCTGACGCCATATTAGACCGGCTACTGCATAACGCTCACAAACTTAACTTAAAAGGAGAATCGATGAGAAAAGTACTAACTTCGTTGACTGAAGATGATCACTTGAAGTAAAAAGACAACTCACGATGCATGGATGGGAAACAAGTGATCACGTTCAGCGCAACGGCTGATCAGTTTTAGCGGAATACGCACCTGATCATTTGCCTCTTGATCGGATAATTGCTTATGAAACATCCGGTACAACTGGGCACGCG
>NZ_LWGE01001189.1:0-7354 GCF_001635315.1 Oleiphilus sp. HI0123 | reverse complement strand
GACGTTTGATGGAGTCGCAAGGAGAAGTATTGCAGCAATTGGTTAGTGAAGAGCGCTTGAAAGAAGTGCTCAAACATACCAAGCGTGATATGCAAGATTGTTGGAGCACCGTTGGCTTGGTTCACTCGATGAATAAATTTTTCGATAAGATGGATAAAGAACTCGATAATGTCGAGAGTGAAGCAAAAATTGCCGACAAAATGGTTCATGCAATTTATAAGCGCTTCAAGTCGGACGTTCATGCCAAGTACCTTAAACCAAGAAAGTTTACAATTGGTGAGCAGCGCAAAGCGCTAGAGGCTTTGAAAGCAAAGTTGGTGAAGTTCTGTCGACGACCTAAAATGTTTATGACGGAACAATCGGTGCTGATAAATCACTTTTTTAATACCTTTGCTGCAGAGATGCGTCTGATCCAGCTGCAAATTATTAAACAAGCCAAGCAGTGGCCAGAAGAGGCTTTATTACCGCTTATTCAATATACTCATGAGCAAAAAACCATGCTCGAAGAGCGTGTGAGCCACTTAAGGAATTTAGCGAGTTCGAGTAAGGACAAAAAGGTTCAGCAGGCTAAATTGAAAGAACTGATCGATAGAACGCATCAGCAAATTAGCGAAGTTGAGCAAATACATCAGAGCCTGAGTACACCGCCGCCAAGCAATGTGATTAGTATTCAGGATATTGCCATTCGCTAGAGGGCCGTTTACACTCCGCTTTTCTTGATACGCATCATAAAGAGCCCTAATCCAACGCATGCCTGAAACTGCCAGTTCCTCACCAAACACTTCTAACGCGCAAGCGATGCACTCTGTAGGTATCGTTGAGCCGAAAGTTGCACATTTTGACCAAGCGCTAAATCTGATCAGTGGCAAGACGCTGCAACAATATGAGCTTGTCTATGAAACTTACGGCGAGCTGAACGAAAACAGAACTAACGCAATATTGATCTGCCATGCCTTGAGCGGCGATCATCATGCCGCGGGTTTTCATTCGGAATCTGATAAGAAGCCTGGCTGGTGGGACTCGTGTATAGGCCCAGATAAGCCAATAGATACCAATCGCTTTTTTGTGGTGAGCCTGAATAACCTGGGTGGCTGCAGTGGTAGTACCGGGCCAAACACTATCAACCCTGAAACCGGTGAGCTCTATGGCCCAGACTTTCCTATTATTACTGTTGACGATTGGGTCGAAAGTCAAGCTCGCTTGGCTGACCGTTTAGACATTGACGTTTGGGCTGCGGTGGTCGGTGGGAGTCTAGGCGGTATGCAGGCTTTGGCGTGGTCGCTCAATTATCCCGAGCGTTTGAAACATGCGGTGGTTATTGCCTCAACACCTAAGCTGACTGCTCAAAATATTGCTTTTAATGAAATCTCTCGTAAAGCGATTACCTCTGACCCCGATTTTCATCAAGGTCACTATTACAGCCAAGATACCATACCGTCGAAAGGCTTGATGCTCGCTCGTATGATTGGTCATGTGACCTATCTGTCTGACGCCTCAATGGGTGAAAAGTTTGGTAGGGATCTAAAGGAAGAAGCCTTCAACTTTGGCTATGATGTTGAGTTTGAAGTCGAGAGCTACCTAAACTATCAAGGTGAGCGCTTCTCAAAAACCTTTGATGCCAATACTTATTTATTAATGACACGGGCTTTGGATTACTTTGACCCGGCTGAAAAAACAGAAGGTTCTCTTGAGAAAGCACTAGGCAAAGCCCAGTGTGGCTATTTTGTTGTTTCCTTTAGTACAGACTGGCGCTTTTCTCCCGAGCGTTCAGAGCGTTTGGTTGAAGCTATGACTAAAGCAGGTAAACGTGTCTGTTATGCAGAGGTAGACTCAGAATATGGACATGATGCGTTTTTAATTCCAACGGAGCGCTATATGGCTATCTTCTCAGCTTATATGAAGCGTATTGCTGAGGAGATAAAATAATGCGTGCCGACCTGAGACTGATAGAACCCTGGGTGAAAGAAAGCAGCCGTGTGCTCGATTTAGGTTGTGGTGATGGCACTTTACTGGCGCACTTACAGCAGGAAAAGAAGGTCCTTGGATATGGGCTAGAGATTGCGTCAGAGCAGATAACCCGATGCATTGAGAAGGGAGTTAATGTTATAGAGCATGATCTGGACAAAAGAGGCCTGTCTCAATTTGCCGATCAGCAGTTTGATACGGTGATTATGACGCAAGCTCTACAGGCAGTCCGGCGTCCGGATGTGATGCTTGATGAAATGATGCGTCTCGGAAATCAGGGAATTGTTACCTTTCCAAATTTTGGCTATTGGCGTTGCCGCCATTACCTTTTGTGGAATGGCAAAATGCCGATGTCGAAAACTTTGCCGCATACCTGGTATAACACACCGAACATCCACCTCTGCACCTTTAAGGACTTTGAAGCGCTTTGTGTTCAAAAAGGTATCAAGATCCTGAACCGCGAAGTGGTGGATGCAGAGTTTGAACAGAGTAGTTTTGCGCGCATGTGGCCAAATCTATTTGCCGAATTTGCGGTATACCGCATTAGTAAATAATTCACTTTTTCTGATCCAATAGGCTCAAGCGTATGAATTCAGCGATGATACGAACCTTAACAAGTTTAATTTTTTTGCTCACGACTTTTCTTTCTGTTGCAGCGAATGCAGAGAAGAAAGAGGTATTTCCAGGGCCTGATGGCAGCGATTATGAAGTACACTATATTGCCTTTGCCTCGACCTTCCTCGATGAAGAGGTTGCAAGGCAGTATCAACTAGTTAGAAGTCGTTCTTTAGGCTTGGTTAATATCAGTATTATTAAGGTCGATAAGGAGGGAAAGCGAAAAGCAGTGGGTGGTTCCGTGCAGGCAGAGATGATCAATGAGATTCGCCAGTCGCAGTTTTTATCTTTCCAGCAAGTTATAGAAGGCGATGCTATTTACTACCTGGCTCAGCTTCAATATCGCGAGGGTGATTTGTTGACCTTTGACGTAACGGTTTACCCGCAAGGTGGAACACAGCCACTAAAACTGAGGTTTACGCAAAACTTCTATAACGATTAGCAGGTCAGGCAGAGATGAAAATTGTATTAGCTACGGGTAACCAGGGAAAACTTCGAGAGTTTAAATTACTGCTGGCTGATCATGATATTGAGGTCAGCCCGCAATCAGATTATAACTTTGAGCCGCCTGAAGAAACGGGGCTCAGCTTTGTTGAGAATGCCATTATTAAAGCGCGTTGCGCAGCCAAAATGACAGGCCTACCCGCTTTGGCGGATGATTCGGGTATCGCGATTGACGCCTTACAGGGACAGCCCGGTATTTATTCAGCTCGTTTTGCAGGTGAGGGAGCTAGTGACCAGGATAACATCGACCTGGTTTTGAAAAAGTTAGGGGGGGTTCCCGAGGCAGAAAGAACAGCGCAATTCCATTGTGTTCTGGTTTATATGTCGCATGCTGAAGATCCAACACCTTTAATTTGCCATGGCCGTTGGCCTGGTAGAATTACTGAAACTCAGAGTGGCAGTGAAGGTTTTGGCTATGACCCGGTATTTTGGGTATCTGATCAACAATGTACCGCAGCAGAATTGACGAAAGAAGAGAAAAACAAAATTAGCCACCGTGGCCAGGCAACCCAGGCTTTGCTCGACAAAATTGAGCTAATCAAAGCGTCAATGGCTTAGGCTGAGCCTTGAATACACTGCCTCCACTAAGTCTCTATGTACACATTCCCTGGTGTGTACGCAAATGCCCTTACTGCGACTTCAACTCCCATGTCAGTGCTGAAATTCCAGAACAGGCCTATCTAAATAAGCTTCTTGAAGATTTGGACTTTGATAGGGAATTTGCACAGGGCCGTAAAATTGAATCGATCTTTTTTGGTGGCGGTACACCGAGTTTAATGTCAGGTGAGTTTTATCAGCGCTTACTACCTGCCATAGATAAGCGATTGCCTTTTGCCGAGCATATCGAAATCACACTCGAGGCTAATCCAGGTACGACTGAAGCGAAGCGATTTCAAGCTTATGCTCAAGCAGGTATTAACCGCCTATCTTTAGGTGTTCAGAGTTTTAAAGACCGCTATTTGGAAAAGCTTGGGCGCATTCACTCTGCTAGTGAAGCAATGAAGGCCATTGAACAAGCACACGAGGGAGGTATTACTAACTGTAATATTGATTTGATGCATGGTTTGCCCGGGCAAACATTGGATGATGCCATGGATGATATCCAAAGTGCATTATCGCTTGGGCCGAATCACTTATCCTGGTATCAATTGACGATCGAACAAAATACCGAGTTCTATCGCTACCCGCCTGCTCTACCTGAAGATGAACTGATGTGGGATATTCAAAATAATGGCCTGCAATTGTTAGGCGAGAAGGGTTTTCAGCAGTACGAAGTCTCGGCATTCTCGAAACCAGATTTTCAAGCTAAGCACAATCTTAATTACTGGCAGTTTGGTGACTATCTTGGCATTGGTGCCGGTGCACACTCTAAAATCACTTTGCTAGATGATGCTCAGCAGCTTAGGGGAATGTATCGCTACCGTAAGACTCGAACCCCAAACGATTACTTAAAAGCAATTGCTAGTAGGCGCTCTGATGTCAGTTCAGGGCCTAGTATTAGAGTGGGCGAACAAGCTATTCCACAAGAAGATTTAGCTTTCGAGTTTATGATGAATGTTCTACGTCTGACGAAAGGTGTGCCAGCTTCACTACTATCTCAGCGTACGGGCCTGGAACTCAGCGTCTTAGAGCCTATGTTAACGGAACTCAAGACAAGGGGCTTGATGAAGGAAGAAGGCCTATGTACGACGGACAAAGGCCTGTTATTTCTGAATACTATTTTAGAAGGTTTTACAGAAAACTAAGCAAGAGACTTGAGCACTTTTCGTGCTGCTTCAACTGTTGCTTCAATTTCCTTATCGCTGTGCGCGCTTGAAACAAAGCCAGCTTCAAACGCAGACGGCGCAAGATAAACACCTTCTTCTAACATCGCATGATAGAAAGCCTTGAAACGAGGCAAGTCACATTCCATGACTTGATCAAAGCGAGAAACTTGCTCTGCTTCGGTAAAGAAGAAACCAAACATTGCACCCACCTGGTTAAAGGTCATTGGCACACCGGCTTCTTTAGCAGCTGCTTTTAAGCCGTCTACCAGTTTCGTGGTTTGCAGACTTAGCGCTTCATAGAAACCTGGCTCGGATATCGCATTCAGCATAGCTAGACCGGCTGCCATGGCGAGCGGATTACCCGATAAAGTACCGGCTTGGTAGACTGGGCCTGTAGGCGCTATCGCTTGCATAATATCTGTACGGCCACCGAAAGCGCCGACCGGTAAACCACCGCCAATTACTTTTCCTAAAGTAGTTAGGTCAGGCTTCACATTGTATACAGACTGGGCTCCGCCTAAAGCGGTTCTGAAGCCAGTCATGACTTCATCAAAGATCAAGACACTTTCATGTTTGTCACAGACTTCTCGTAAGCTTTCTAAAAAGCCAGGTACTGGAGGAATGCAGTTCATATTCCCGGCAACGGGTTCGACAATAATCGCAGCAACCTGGTCACCCATTTCATCAAACAGTGCTTTAACTTGGTCTGCATCATTATAGGTAAGGGTGATTGTATGCTCGGCGACACTCGCAGGTACTCCAGGTGAATTAGGCACGCCAAGCGTTAGCGCGCCAGAGCCTGCTTTAACGAGTAGCGAGTCAGCATGCCCGTGATAACAGCCTTCGAACTTAACGATTTTATCGCGTCCGGTAAAACCACGCGCCAAGCGAATAGCGCTCATGGTTGCTTCGGTTCCCGAACTCACCATACGAACCATTTCAATAGAAGGGACAAGTTCGCAAACCTTTTTCGCCATGATGGTTTCGATTTCAGTTGGCGCACCGTAGCCCAAGCCGTGGTCTAGTTGCGCTTTCACGGCAGAGATTACATCCGGGTTGGCATGGCCCAAGATCATTGGTCCCCATGACGCGACATAGTCGATATAGCGCTTGTCGTCGGCATCTACTAAATAGGCGCCTTCACCGCGTTCAAAGAAAATGGGAGTACCTTCAACACCTTTAAATGCGCGCACCGGGGAGTTTACGCCGCCTGGGATCACACTTTGGGCATCGTTGAAAAGATCTTCGGATCGAGACATATTGGAACCTGTTTCTAAATTAATAAGTTTGAATTTGTTTAAATGCGGCGCTTAGCGCCAGCGCAGCTTGGTAGATATCTGCCTGGCCAAAGAGACTATTAATGACCGCAATATTATGAGGAGGAGTATCTCTGAAGCGAGCAATATTGTCTATGCTAATACCCCCAATGGCTAGTACGGGAATACTCAATTGCAGTGCTTGCTTGAATGTTTCCAGGCTACATGGAGGCGCTTCTGGCTTAGTTTGTGATTCAAAAAAACGACCAAAAGCACAGTATGATGCGCCTTGGTTAATACAGTCCTGAGCATATTGCAGGTCACTATGGCAGGTAACGCCAATGATCTTTTTGTCGCCGAGTGCTTGCCGTGCTTCGCTTAAGTGGCCGTCAGATTTTCCAAGATGCAGCCCATCTGCATCGCTGTCGAGGGCCAGGGCCAGGCTGTCATTAATGATTAGTGCTGCCTGGTACTTATGGCACAAGGCTTTGAGTCGGAGTGCCTTGGCAAGCGCCTGATCTGGCTTTGATTGCTTATCCCGATATTGGATAACACGGCAGCCACCTTTAAGCGCACTTTCTACCCCGGTAAACAGAGACTCGCCAGGAAGCAAAGAAGGATCAGTAATGCCGTATATGCCTTGCGGGAGTGTCGAGACCGGCATGTTAAAAGGGCTTCACAACAACAAGAATAACGATGCTAATAAGCAGTAATACCGGGAACTCATTAAACCAACGATAAAATACGTGGCTTCGGGTATTATTGTCGCTAGCAAACTGCTTGAGAATCTTGCCGCAATAGAAGTGATAGCCAACAAGAATCGCGACCAGTGTTAATTTGGCGTGTAACCAGCCACCGTGGAAGTAACCTTCTACATTATAGGAAATTAGCCAAAGCCCCAGCACAATCGTTGCAATCATCGAAGGGGTTCCAATGCCGCGGTATAGCTTTCGTTCCATAACTTTGAAACGCTCTAAGCTGGTTTGGTCTGTTGACTGAGCGTGGTAGACAAATAAGCGGGGCAAGTAAAATAAGGCGGCAAACCAGCATACAACAGCAACAATGTGAAAGCTTTTTACCCAAAGCATGTTTATTTCCTTTTGTATTGATAATAATTTTCGACTTCAGCGCGAGTGACGATACCCAGGACACGCGAAACGGTAGGAGCACTGGTTCTCTCGACATATAAGGCTTCAGTTTTAGTTTCTGTAAAGCGGTCAAGGGTTTCCTGAAGCGTGGCTTGAAAGT
>NZ_LWGE01001188.1:0-4499 GCF_001635315.1 Oleiphilus sp. HI0123 | reverse complement strand
GACTTTTCTCATTTTGACCATGTCAATCCTAACGCCGCCAAAGGTGGGAACCTGCGTCTAATGGGTTTCGGTTCTTTTGATTCTCTAAACCCTTACATTTTAAAAGGAACCAGCCCCTTCAATTCTCCGGGAATGTTTATGTATGGGTTTACAGAGCTAAATGAAACTTTATTAGCAGGAACCGGAAGCTACTCACCATCAGGCGATGAACCACAAAGTGCCTATGCCCTGTTGGCCGCTAAAATCCGTTACCCCCAGAATTATGCTTGGGTCGAGTTTGATATCCAGCCAGAAGCACACTTCCATGACGGGCACCCGGTCGACGCTGAAGATGTTGTGTTTTCATATACTACCCTTACAGAAATCGGGCACCCGCGTTTCAAACAAAGCCTTCGCGCCGTTACCAAAGTCAAAGCGATTGACGCCGATACAGTGCGCGTTGAGTTCGATCAGGCCGACCAAGCTGCAAATATCTTACGATTTGGCGAAATGCCGATATTACCCGCGCACTTCTGGGTGGATAAAGATTTCGAACGCAGCTCCCAAACCATTCCACTGTTAAGCGGGCCTTATAGAGTCGGTGACGTAAAGGTTGGCCAGTCAATCAAGTTAGAGCGTGTAAAAGACGCTTGGTTTACTAAGTTGCCTAAGGGTGAATTAAATATCTATAAAGGTAGATATAATTTCGATACCGTAGTGATAGATTTTTACCGCGATCAGTCAGTGGCATTTGAGGGCTTTAAGTCTGATAGCTTTGATCTGTTTTTCGACTATACCGCAAAAAACTGGGCTAAGGCCTACGACTTCCCTGCCTTGAATGAAGGTAAGGTCATTAAAGCGGAAATTAAACATGATATTCCCAGCACCACTCAGGCTTTTTTCTTTAACAACCGCCGTAAGATATTTTCCGATCCAAAAGTCAGAGAAGCACTGAGCTTAATGTTTGACTTTGAGTGGACGAACAAAGCCCTTTTTAATGGCGCTTATAAGCGAAACCAAAGCTACTACCCTAATTCAGCATTCAAAGCTACTGGCCTCCCTAGTGAAGAGGAGCTTGAACTACTATTGCCTCATAAGAAAAATTTGCCTGTTTCCCTATTTGAGTCTGCCTTTTCCCTACCCAAAACTAAAGGCAATGGAAATATTCGTACAGTACAACGCAGAGCACTCAATCTTTTAAAACAAGCTGGCTGGATTTTAAAGGATGGTGAATTAAGGCATGCAAACAGCGGAAAAGTATTTAGCTTCGAAATACTCATTCGTCAGGCTGGAATCCAGCGCGTTATTCTACCTTTTGTGAAGAACTTACAAAAAATCGGTATTACTGCAGAGCCACGGCTAATCGATACAGCTCAATACAAAGTACGGTTAGATCAATTTGATTACGATATGACGACTGTTTCTTTGTCTCAGGGTCAGGCCCCCAGTTACGAGCAACGAGACTACTTTCATTCCGATACGGTTAATATCGAGGGCAGCCAAAATTATGCGGGTATCAATGACCCTGTCGTTGACGACCTGCTTGGCCATGTATTGCGAGCCAGGACCCGCGCAGAACTGATAGTCGCAATGAATGCGCTAGACCGAGTACTCTTATGGAGACACTATAGCATTCCAAACTGGCACCTAAACTACCACCGTCTTGCCTATTGGGATCGATTTGCTCGTCCAAGCACTCAGCCGCCCTATAAGCTTGGTGTTGAGAACTGGTGGCGTAAAACAAGCAATGATTAGGGTTTCCCATTTCCTGTAACATTCCTGTCATAAAAACTTAATATCCTGTATTGGTCGTATCACACACAAAACGGGAATCAAGCAATGATCGCACAGAAACTACGTATACTTGGCTTATCAACGGTTATGGCTCTTGGTGTAGCTGCGTGCGCAAGCACGGATACAAAAGAAGCTACTTCAGCGTCTGAAACAATGCAAACGCAAACAAAGATGTCAGTAAAGGTACCGGCATTATATGAAGTACACCACGATGGCCGTATTTACTTTTTCTATGATAAAGCCTTATACCAATCTTTCCTTAAGACTGGGCATACTGCTTACATGGTTGCACGCATCGGTGCAGGCCCTAAAGGCGAAACCCTAAAGTTTGCTTTGACAGGCGAAGATAAGAAGAAGCGTTCAGGTATTCCAAGTATTGATCTGATTGAAGGCACTGTAGCGCCAGCCCAGCCATTCTATGGTGAAATGCGCATGGAAGGCCGAATCTACGTCTTCAGCACACTAGAAGATATGAATAGCGTTCGAAAAGTAGGCGAAGCACCTTATCGTTTCACAGAAATCGGTTCAGGACCAAAAGGCGAGACTGTTGTCTATGTGCTAAACAAGACAAACAAAAAGCACAAGCCGCTTGAATTGATTACAGAGTTCAAGAAGCAAAATAACATGTAGTTGATAGAACTGATTGCCTTATTTAAGCAATGAGGCAATCATTTATATGCAGTATTCATTTATTCCCTTATCGTGCTAGTAAGCAACGATCAACTGTAAAAATCGCTACTTATCTAACAGCCTGCCATCGTCACTTATAAGTCAGTGAGAGGAAGATTAAATAATCAATTCGTTCGACAAACGCATTATCCGCTATTAAAAAATAGCTATCCAGGTTGTTAAATATGGACACCCAGACTATATTTATCTTATGTCTAAGTGCCTGCCATCAAATTCAGTACTGTTACTTCTCACCACTCTCTTTTTATTGGGTTTATGTAGTGCATCTCACGCTACTTTTGAAGTTGGAACAACTTCCAGTTCACATACCCCTATTGGGCAAGGCATCCAGTACATAGAAGCACCTAACGCTGAGCAGACTATCGAATCAATATTGAGTAACGAACCCCGATGGCAAACCAGTACCCAGCAAATATTTAACCGGGGGTATAGTAATTCAGACTGGTGGCTTAAATTTGACGTAATAAATATTGGAAGCGACAGCCAGTTTTACCTAGAATTTGATTACCCTGTTCTCGATTATCTAGATGTCTATCTAGTTGCAAAAAATCAAATAATCGACAAACACTTTATGGGAGACAAACTTAGTTTTTCGGAGCGCCCACTTAAGCACCGCTTATTTATACTCCCCCTTGACCTGCCTTCGTCACAAAACATAAGGGTTTACGTTAGAGCCAAATCCTCAAGTTCACTGCAAGTCCCCATTAAGTTATGGCGCCCTGAAGCTCACCGACAAGCAGATAGCGCAACCAATCTCGTTCATGGCGTGTATATGGGAGGCATACTAGTAATCGCCATCTACAACCTCTTGGTATATCTGACCCTTCGAGACAAAGTGTACCTAATTTATGTCAGCTATATTTGTAGCATGTTAATGTTCTTGGCCAGTTTGAACGGTTGGTCTTTTCAATATTTGTGGCCGGAAAGCACTTCCTGGAACGATACGTCCACGCTCATATTCCTGAATGGCGTTCTACTTTTCGCAGTACTTTTTGCTAAGTACTTCCTAAAACTTAGCGAACTAAAAAACCAGCTGTCCCTACAGGCAAATGTTTTGTCGGCTATTTGTTTGGCAGCTATGCTCTGTTACCTATGGTTTCCCTACAATTATTCAATTGTTTTTCTTATACCCTATGCTGCCTTTAGCTGCTTATGGGCACTGTCAGTTGGCGTATATGCTTGGTACGTGGGTCAAAAGTCCGCTGGTTTGTATGTCATATCCTGGACAGGGCTGTTAGTCGGTGGAATTTTATTAGCACTCAGTAAGTTCCAAATCATTCCCAGAAACATTATCACTGACCAATCAGTTCAGCTCGGTTCTTTGCTAGAAGCAATGTTACTTTCTTTTGCTCTTGCTCAGCGAATCAATCATGAACGCTCTGGAAGGATTGAAGCTCAGGAGCACGCTTTAGCAGTTCAAAAACAAGCGAACGATGAATTAGAAGAAAATGTCGCAGCACGAACCAAGGAGCTGGAAATAGCGAATCAACGCCTAAAAGAGCTTAGCGACACTGACCAACTAACCGGCATTAAGAATCGCCGTTATCTTGATCAATATGTCGATCAGGAGATCATCCGAGCAAGACGATACCAGCACCCCGTTTCAATACTACTCATTGATATCGATCATTTTAAAGCTGTAAACGACAACTTTGGCCATTTGGTTGGTGATATTTGCATACAGGCCGTTGCTTCTGAGCTCTCAACACAATTGCGCTTTCCTACCGACCTAGCCGCTCGATATGGCGGAGAAGAGTTTTGCATCGTGTTACCTCAAACGGGGCTAGAGGGAGGAATCGTTGTCGCTGAGCGAATTCGAAAACGTATCGATCAGTATGTCATTGAAGCTGAGGGTTTTGATCAAGCTGTCACCGTAAGTATCGGTGTTTATTCTACGATACCTGAAAAAACAGATACAGCTAAGCATCTCTTGGAAAATGCAGATAATGCGCTTTATTCTGCAAAACGAAATGGCCGAAACCGTGTGGAAAGCTATCAAACGAAGCATCAGCAATAATAAAGATTAGTTATTACAG
>NZ_LWGE01001187.1:0-4175 GCF_001635315.1 Oleiphilus sp. HI0123 | reverse complement strand
GAGCGAGAAATAAATATTTCTCACAGTACTGTCCCTGGGGAGTCAAAAGTACCAGATGAAGAAAGCGGTAAATTGATTGATGTTGACGCTACTGAGTTAACATTAGGGCTGAGTAGTGGTCGTTTTGCCTTACATAACACTTATACTCTTCAAGTGGAATCAGACGTACATGATTTAGTGGAAGATGATTTGTCAACAAGTGAGGATGAGCGTAATTTTCTTGAAGGCGGGGAGAGGGTCGCGTTTACGACGGAGTCTGGCGTATGGCACGAGTCCGAAACTCTTAATTTCAAGTACTTGAATGAAGAGGGTACACAGGCAGTCTTTCATCAAGGGGACAGCTTTGAGCCGATTATCCAAAGTAGTCAAAGTGGCACTACTTTATTGGTTTGGAAGCAGAGTGTTGAAGGTGTGACACAGATTTGGGCAAGTCAATATCTAGCGGATCAGGAAGTCTGGGTTCTACCCGGAACTGAGTCTGCTTCACGGCATTGCCGCAAGAATCCTGACTCTCTTGATTCTTCCTGCGTTAACTCATTAAGGTTGGATAGTGCTGGTCTTGGTAGCGTTTACTCTCCAGAAATCGCTATTAATGAGCTGGGGCATGCGGTCGTTATATGGATTCAGCCAAGGTCTCCTGACGCACAGCTGACAGCATGGGTTAACATGTTTGATGGGAATGCATGGAGCGGGCCACGAGATCTTTTAAGTGGGTCTTCTGTTGATGGTGAGGTTAGAAATACCAGTTTTAGCTTAAGTGATTCTGGAGGGGTTGTTGGTGGTTTCATTCAACAAAGCTCTGCCGGTGTTCAGCGTGTAAGGCTGCTTTCTTTTAATTTTATTACCGGGTTTAATGGTTTGGGGTTTGGCGCTCCAATTTATATTGATACAGTATCAGGAGCCGATGTTTTGGGAGACGCCCAAGACCTTGAATTATCTCTTAGTTCCTCAGGTCTTGGTGTGGTGGTGTGGTCACAGGAAGTGTCGGGCTTCGACAGAGTTAGAGCAAGAAGATTCAATGTATCAAGTGATGCAACTCTGAGCAGTGATGAAACACAGTTTGTTGATGTTGTTGGTGCAGAAACACACTTTGCGGTTCAACCTAAACCCTCAATTTCTGATAATGGCGATCTCTACGTTGCTTGGCGTCAATCTTCTGGAAGTCGATATGATCTAATGCTTAATCGTAACGCTAGCGGAGAGTGGGAAGATGCTAAAAAGATTGAATATGATGACTCGGCAAGCGTTAGTGAGTTTACTCTGGCCCACAATAATTTGAACGAGTTATTTGTGGCTTGGTCAATGCTGTTCGACGATGGTGTGAACAGTCTTACAGTTCGTTCTTATCATCCCGGCTCTGGCTTTTCTACTGCTGAAGACATTCCAGTTACTGGATCTGGTTCTGAGAGACCGGTTACCAGCCCTTTACTAAACTTTGACTATGAAGGTAACGGTGTCTTAAGTTGGGTTCAGAATACTTCGTTCCACCCAAAAATCAATACAAGACAATATTCTAAGTTGTCTAAGGTGTGGCTGAGTGAAAGTACGATTGTTCAAGAGACATCAGGTGCCGAAGTGTTAACCTTGAGGCAAAATGCCTTGCTACGTGACGGCAGAATACTTTCAGTGTGGGGGCTGTCTGATGTTACCGGTGCATCGCTTGGCAGCGCACTGTTTAAAGAATACCTCCCACCTATTGAGTAAGAAAAATCTAGGCTGGCTTGGTAATTTGATTTAGGGAAGTGCTACCGTGAAGACTCCCCCTCCGTGTCTGCCTCCATTTGATAACTTGATAGACCCTTGCTTGTCATTTTGTGTGTGAAGTTTAGTGACCATTTCAGCAAAATATATTCCCAGGCTGGTGCTGCCAGTTTGAAAGTTAATGTTATTTATTACTTCTCCTGGTGAGGCTTGCAATAGCTCGTCAGGATAACCGATTCCATCATCATGTATTTCTATAATCAGGTCATCATCTTTGATGTAGGCGACGATTTCAATGATCGATTTGGTATAGCGTGAAGCATTATTTAGCGCGTTATTAAGAACGCCCAAAATTACCTCCCTATCAAAATACCAAGATATATTTGGATCACAGGTGATTTCGAGTTCAATATTTTTATCTTTGAGCATTGGCGAATAGTGTGCGGATTGCTCGTCCAGGATGTCGTGAACAAAGCACTCATCGATATGTAATGATAGCATTTCATTCTGCAGGCGATATAAGCCAAGTAGCTGTACAAGGTAGCTATTTACACGTTCAGCCTCATATTTTACGACAGTCGTATTGTTTCTTTGTTGCCACTCTTCAGGCAGTTCTTCGCACATCTGATCTACGGAGTGTAGTAGCATGCTGAGCGAATTTTTCATGTCGTGGACAGCTGATGCGATAATCATCGAGAAATCGGGTTGTTTGTCTTTACTCATGATACTGTACTCGTTCAATTTTGTTTTTTGGATTGAAGTTCTGCTACTTGCTTCTCGAGGTGTTTAAGCCTTCGGTATTGGTTATGCTGTTCGGGTATGTTGTTTATTTTTTCAAGGGACTGCTCTGCAAGCTTTAATAAGCTATGGTCAGCAGTTTCTTTAAATAGCTTCGTTACAACTTGAGCTAGATTAAGATTCAAGGCTGCGTGTCTTGGTGTATGCTTGAGCGCTTCTTTGAATGCTTCAGCAGCTTGTGCAAGTTGGCCTTGTTCAAACTGCTCAATACCTGATTTATTAAGGCGTTTTGCTTGCTTTTTGGCCACTAAGCTTTCGGGTTCGTCAAGCTGGCTTTCAATTTGCGCTAGCGCTTCGGGGTCGTTACTGAATCGCTCAGCGAGTGTGATTAAGAGTTTCTCGGCACGTTCAAGCTCGTTTAAGGAGTAGAGTGTCTTTGCTAGCTCGATGCCAATTTCCGCTGAGAGCTTCTCTTCTTCAATCATGCACTCTGCTTGATGAAGTTTTTCCTGTGCTGCTTCGGCATTGTTCTGACCATTAAATACTCGAGCCTCGATAAGCGTTGCATTGAGGCAGGCCTGTTCGTCAGCCGAAAATTTATGTGTTAATTCGTTTAGAACTTGTATCGCTTCGTCCGCATGTGTTTTGCCAGAATCACTAA
Source organism: Oleiphilus sp. HI0123 (assembly GCF_001635315.1). Classification (NCBI taxonomy): domain Bacteria; kingdom Pseudomonadati; phylum Pseudomonadota; class Gammaproteobacteria; order Oceanospirillales; family Oleiphilaceae; genus Oleiphilus; species Oleiphilus sp. HI0123. The sequence continues at coordinate 1,075 of NZ_LWGE01001187.1, read as the reverse complement.
GGTCTCCCGATGACCTTTCGGATAAGCAGCGGCCAAGGTTTAGGTAGTTGTCAGCTTTTTCATGTATTGAGTGTTCGCCATATCGAATAGCTTTCCTGTATGCCTCTGTTGCGCTTTCAATGTCTTGATTCTTTTGACATAGCTTGCCTAGTTTCTCATGACGTAGAATTACTCTGGGCGACATTTCAACTGCTGACTCAAGTGATTCTTGTGCTTTCTGTGGTTGATTCAGTTTCTCGTAGCAAGCTGCGAGACCGTCATATGCTTCAACCATGTAGGGGTTAAGTTTAAGTGCCGCCTTAAAGTTCTCCAGGGCAGGTGAGTAGTCTTGATTTGCTAATTGAGCTTGCGCCAGCCCTAGCGATGCCCACGGTATTTCGCGCTTTGCGATAATTGACTCATACAGCCTGATTGCGCTTTGTGTGTCGCCAATTTGTAGGTAAAGTTGGCCCAATGTTTGGTGGCACCAAGAAGAGTATCGTGACTTATCATTGATTAGTGCCAAGCACTGGCTGATAGCCTTGGGGTAGTTCTCTAGATCAAGTTCCTTATTTATAGGCTTTAGTGCTCGTTGTTGCATTACCAGTTGACCAAGGCGCTGCTCTAATACTGTGCGCGTAATTGGTTTTGCAATGTAGGCGTCGGGTTGGTACTCGCGTGCGCCGAGAACAACATCTTTAGCTGTTTCTGCAGTAACCATAACAAATAAATGGATGTGTTTGAGGCGCTTGTTTACGCGAAGTGCTTCAAGAACCTGTTGGCCGTTCTTGCCTGCACCAAGGTTGAAATCACATAATACTATGTCATAGAAGTTAAAGCGGCATTTTTCTAAGGCATCTTCGGCAGAATAGGCAATGTCGACATGTACAGCGCCAAAAGACGATAGCATGAGGCGCAACGATGAACGGAAGCTTTCAAAATCGTCAATGATCAAAAATTTAAGTCGTGGATAAATTTTATCGAGGTCGGGCTGTTTTTGCTTTGATGTCTTAGTTTCCACGTACGTCAATATCCATATCTACTGATTAGAAGGCGAGTTGTTTTCAAGGTAATCAATTATTTCCTCGACCAATCC
>NZ_LWGE01001186.1:0-4150 GCF_001635315.1 Oleiphilus sp. HI0123 | reverse complement strand
AGCACTTTGCTGACCGACACGATAAACATCGACCAAGGCCGCCGGCCGACCATTAAAGCGGGTCAGTATGGCGCTTTCCTCAAAGCCATCATTAACACTGGCCAAGTCTGCAACCGTGACGCTACTACCATCAGCTCGACTCAGCACAGGAATCTGCTCAAACTCTAGTTTGTTATAAGCCTGCCCACTAGAGCGAATCAGAATTTCACCGCCATTACTTTTTAAGCTTCCGGCAGAGATATCTCTTGAGTGTTGCTGAATCGCCAAAGCCACTTGCGACAGACTCAGTCCATACTTCTGTAATACCCGCTCGTTAACTTCAATGCTAATTTCATAATCACGCACACCGTCTAATTCAACCTGGGTAATCCCTTCAATATCAAGCAATTGATCACGTACATGCTGTGCCTGTTGGCGAATTTCCCGTTCCGATAAATCGCCAGACACCGCGACACTAATAACTTCCCGTTTCCGCTTGCTTAAACTCACCACAGGCCGCTCTGCATCCGCAGGCAAATTATTCACCGCATCAATGCGATTCTTTATTTCTGTTAGCAAAGTCTGTGGGTCGTAGTTGTCATCCAGAGTAATAATCAGAAGGGACTGCCCCTCACTGGCATTACTCACTACATCCTCTATACCCTCTAGGTCTTGCACGGCTTCTTCGAGTTTTATGCTGACACTGGTCTCGACATCTTCTGGCATCGCTCCCGGGATCGCGATGGTGACGCGCACCGAGCGCGGTTCTATACTGGGAAACACCTCCAAAGGAATTGAGAAATGCAATGAGCCTAGACCTAAAGCCAGAATGGTCAGCAACAATAAATTTGCCGCAACATCATTTCGAGCAAACCATGCAATCAAGGTGATTCTCCTTGATGCTTGTCTGCAGCGCCCTCTACTCGCTTATCGATCGCCACGCGCGTACCACTCGTCACTTGCCCCAAAGGTGTTCTAACTAGCAGGTCGCCAATATTTAAACCAGATTCAATCAGGCTAAGTTCCTCATTGCGCCAACGAACGTTTACTTCCCGCCTGGCAAGCACATCCTGTTTTTCTATTTTCTCTACAACATAGACATACGTGCCCTGATAGATCGCCGAATTCGGCACTAATATCGCCTCATCTATAGTTTTCCCTTGTATGTTTGCATGCAAATATTGTCCAACCTTTAGCGCTTGTACCGGCCTTTCCGATTTCTCAGAAGTGAGCGGCTTCACTATTTTTGCCAGCGCATAGATTTGTTGGTTTTCAGCATCAACCAGCGCCTCAGTACCGACAATCATTGCTTGCCAATATTCAGCTGGTACAACTAAGGAGTTCTCGATGCGGACATAAGCTGATGAAGAGGTATCCTGATAGCTCTCTGATGAAGGTAAGTCCAGAAATGCGAGATCCCTACTAGCTATGGGTAAGCTAAGCTCCAAAGACTCACTAGAATAAAGCTCTGCCACGGGCGTGGAAGTACTGATGACACTGCCTTTATTGACGAAGGTTTCTATCAAACGACCATCATAGGGTGCTCGAACTTTAGTTCTTTCCAAGTTTTTCTGCGCCAAGGATAGCTTGGCTTTAGCCGTCTCCAACTTAGCCTTGGCCGCTTTTAGCTGAGGATAACGCAGCGCATAATCACGCGCCGGTGTACTATTGATTTTTTCTTGGGTACGCCAATCCCGAAGTGCTTGCTCGGAACGCGCTTCCTCCTCCGCCAGAGCTAACTCCGCATTAGCCAAATCACTACGCGCAGTTTGCAAGCTCACCTCATATTCAAGCGGATCGATCACCAACAGGACTTGACCCTCTTGGACAAAAGCACCCCGCTGAAAAGCAGGGCTGACCTTTAAAACCTGTCCCGAGACCAGGGACAACAGATTCGTCCGGGTATTAGCCTTCAGAACACCATAGGACTCTACCGTGACCTGAAAGTCCCGAGGCGCTATTTTATCCACTTCGACCAATAAAGGATTTGCCTTTGAAGGACGCCCCTTGCTCGCGGGTGGTTGCGACTGACTTATCTGATAGGCCAACAAAAGGCATAGCAACAACACTACAATTGGCGCTAGTACTTTAACTAATCGCTGAGCTGACAAAACTAAGTTCTCCTAAAATAGAGGGCGTCGAATAGTAAGATCATATCTGATCCATTGCGCTTTGGCACTTATCCCTTTTACGCTACACTAAGCGCTTTCTTTCCTTAGGATACTTCACATGCGCGGTATGCGTTCAGACTTTGACCCCAATCGAGAAATTGACTGGTCAATCATCAAGCAAATCATTCCCTACCTTTTGGAATACAAGCAGCGCATCGCTCTCGCTCTGTTATGTCTGGTTGCAGCAAAAGTCGCTAGCGTTACCATGCCCTTTATTCTCAAGCACGTCGTCGATGACCTAGACCAACAACTAGCTGATAATGAACTATCCCTGCTCGTTGTACCTTTGGGCTTATTACTCGCCTACGGTCTGGTACGGCTGATGAATGTGTTACTAGGCGAAATCCGCGACACCCTATTCGGACGCGTGACCGAAAGAGCGATGCGTCGCGTAGGACTAAAAGTTTTCGAGCACCTTCATGCATTAAGTCTAAGCTTTCACTTGAACCGCCAAACGGGTGGTTTATCTCGCGACATTGAGCGCGGCACAAATGGCATTAGTTTTTTGATGCGCTTTCTGGTGTTTAATATTGTCCCCACCTTTCTCGAACTGTTTCTGGTCATGGGTATTTTATGGCAACAATATCGCTTCGAGTTTGCCTTGATCGTACTGATATCAGTCATCGCCTATGTCTGGTTCTCCAAGACCACCACTGACTGGCGCACCCAGTTTATTCGCGAAGCGAATCAGGCTGACAGCAAAAGTAACACCCGGGCAATTGATAGCCTACTCAACTATGAAACCGTTAAGTACTTTACTAACGAGCAATATGAAGCGGACCTTTACGATAAAGAACTAGAAAAGTGGGAGCAAGCAAAGCGCAAAAACCGTCTCACTTTATTTGCACTGAATGGCGGACAAGCACTGATCATTTCTTCATCGCTAACCGCCATGCTGGTACTGGCAGCTCATGAAGTCAGCACCGGACGTATGACTTTAGGTGATTTCGTATTGGTTAACGCCTTTATGATGCAAATATTCCTACCCTTAAACTTCTTGGGCTTCGTCTATCGAGAGATCAAAAGCTCGATGACCAATATAGAACGTATGTTTGGCCTGCTTAAAGAAGCACCTTTGGTTGTCGACACGCAAAACGCTCAGCCCCTGACAGTATCAAACGGGAAGATCGAGTTTAAAGATATTTCCTTTGCCTATGAGCCAAGTAGAACGATTCTGAGCAATCTCAGTTTTACCGTGCAGCCAGGAGAAAAAGTAGCGCTTGTTGGTAGCAGCGGCGCCGGAAAATCAACTATCGCGAAGCTACTATTTCGTTTTTACGACACCAGCAAAGGTGCGATTCTGATTGATGATCAGAACATTAAGCACTGCGCCCAACACAGTTTGCGCGCAGCGATTGGCGTAGTGCCTCAAGACACCGTTCTATTTAATACCAGCCTGATTGAAAACGTACGCTATGGTCGCCCTGGTGCAAGCGATGCAGAAGTAAAGCACGCAATCGAACTTGCTCATTTGAAAGACTTTGTTGAGGGCTTACCCAAGCAATATGAAACTCAAGTCGGGGAAAGAGGTCTTAAACTTTCCGGTGGCGAGAAACAACGTGTTGCCATTGCCCGAACCATCCTCAAGAACCCGGCAATACTGCTATTTGACGAGGCAACCAGCTCGCTTGATAGCGCATCTGAGTCCGCAGTGATGGAGGCAATCAGAGAAGTATCGGCAGGTAAGAGCAGTCTAGTTATCGCCCACCGCCTTTCCACCGTTGTCGATGCTGATCGTATTATTGTCATTGATAAGGGTGGCGTGGTCGAGCAAGGAAGCCACCACTCTCTTATCAAAGCGCAAGGTCTATATGCCCAATTGTGGGCTTTGCAGCAGAACGAACAAGGTATCTAATTGGTAAGTATTTATAATGTGCATTGCTTATTATACTAAGAAGATAAATATTCTTTAACAGGTTCCCATTGAATGAAGAGCATTACATCCAAAGGCATCGCGATTCGCTTCGTTTTCGCTTTATTACTTGTATTATTGAGCTACA
>NZ_LWGE01001185.1:0-1446 GCF_001635315.1 Oleiphilus sp. HI0123 | reverse complement strand
TATGAGTTGTTTTTGACTGTCTGTAAGCATTGGTTAAATAAATAACTATTTTTTAGGCGATTAATAAGGAGAGAATAAAAATATTTCGTTTTACAAAGGCGCGTCCAGCCGCTTGCGCAATTCCTTACGGTAGTTTCTAGGCGAAACCTTCATAAGTTTCTTAAAGACGCGCGAAAAATAAAGCGCATCATCATACCCGAGTTGGTAAGCAATATCAGAAATACTTATGTTTGTTTGCTCAAGTAAAGAACATGCCTGCTCGATCTTCATGTTCGAAAAGTGTTTTAGCGGTGAAATACCAGTCAACTCACGATAGCGCCTGGAGAAGTGGTATTTGGAAACACGGCTAACATCTGCAAGATCAGCAAGACTTAGTGATTTGCCAATATTTTTTCGCATAAAATCCTGTGTCTTTTCGACACTTATACCACCATACTTTTTTGCATCTTCCATCACTGTATGTGCTGTTGAAATCAAAAGATGGCTCAAGAGGCTACTAACGTAGATATAAGAATCCAGGGTAAAACTCGAGCGAGCAATACCAATGAGCTCCCGAAAGCGAGCTAATGTCTGAACGTCATGAGCTTTAACAACTGAGGTATCAGATGCCTTAAATAAATAGCGGTAATAACTATCAGCAAGGTCACCACGAAAATGAAACCAGAAAACTGTCCAGGGTGTTTCAGGGTCAGAGCGGTATTGGTGGGCTGTTTCAGGCGGTAAAATAAACAGGTCCCCTTGGTGAATCTCCCCCTTGTAGTGACCCGTACTTAGATAACCCTGCCCTTCAGCACAATAAATAAGAATATAGTCGTCATGCGCAATTCTCTCCATCTCATGCTTTGCTGCGCTGGGGTAATAACCAATCGACGAAGCAAAGATTTGGCGAGCTATTGGATGAAGCGCGAGCTGTTGCAGAATATGCTTTGGCACACGAATTCGCGTTGCCTGCCTATCCGACAGAGGCCAGTTAGAGGGTTCGCTCATATATAACACTCAGTCAAAAAGCAATATAATCCATATCGATCGCAATTTAGTCAATGACTCTATGCATAATTGTTAGTAGAGTGGCTATCAAATATAAAACATTAGAAATATAAGTTTTACTCGTCTACGACCTTCATTAGCATTCTAAATACTGCATAAAGAATAATAAGGACTCCAATCATGCCTCATCAAGTTCCACTCTTAATCAATGGCGAATTTGTTCACAGTGAAAGCGTGCAAAAACAAAACGTTCTTAACCCCGCGACACAAGAGGTACTTGCAGAGGTCTCATTCGCCACGAAAGGCGAAATTGATCGCGCCGTTGAAGGCGCCAAAGCCGCATTCTTAGAGTGGAAAGAAACCCCTGTCAGTGAGCGCGCTCGCTTGATGCTACGTTACCAGTATTTGTTAAAGGAACATCAGCGTGAGATTGCCGAGATTCTTGCTAAAGACACGGGT
>NZ_LWGE01001184.1:0-4565 GCF_001635315.1 Oleiphilus sp. HI0123 | reverse complement strand
ATACTAATATAGTTTTAGGAATATACCTAGTGATTGACGTAAAAGAGATGTACACTCTGCGAAAATTACTCCCTCAAATCTGTCTGAACAGGTACGTATACTTTGGCAAAAATCGGTCGCAATAATTTATTAGAAGTTATCAAATTCGAGCCTCAGGGCGCCTACCTACAAGGCGGCTGGCTTGGTGAAATACTTCTGCCAAAACGCTATGTGCCTGAAGATTGTGAAGTTGGTGATCCGCTTAATGTTTTCGTCTACCTTGACTCCAAAGATCGCTTTATCGCCACGACCCAAACACCACGGGCGCAAGTGGGCGAAGTCGCGTTTTTAGAAGTAACGGATGTAAATAATATCGGCGCTTTTTTAGACTGGGGGCTACCAAAGGATTTGCTGGTACCTTATAACCAACAACATATGACAATGGAAGTTGGAAAGTCTTACCTTGTATACATATACACTGATGAAGAAACTCACCGCATTGCCGCGTCAACAAAACTCAACAAGTATATTGGTCGCCTCCCTAACGATTATAAACAAGGCCAAAAAGTAGACTTAGCAATCTCTGCTACAACGGACTTAGGCTACAGTGCCGTTATTGACAACCAATATTGGGGCCTTTTATTTTTTAGTGATGTCGTCCGCCCCCTCAAGATTGGCCAAAAAGTTAAAGGCTTTATCAAGCAAGTTAGAAATGACGGTAAAGTAGACCTGTCGCTTCATGCTCCCGGATTTAAGAAAATAGAAAATTTAGCCGAGAGAGTGCTCGACAGGTTAGAAAAAAGTGAAGGCTACCTGCCTCTTTCTGACAAGAGTAAGCCAGAGGAAATATACGATGCATTTTCAATCAGTAAAAAAGCATTCAAGACCGCAATAGGCACACTTTATAAACAACGGCAGATCCGTATAGAGAGTGATGGTATCTACCTGATTAAAACCGGCGAATAATATAGCGAGACACACAAGGTGCATGACCAGTCCCACGACCCTCTTCATGGAATGACTTTAGAAAAGATTCTTATAAAGCTTGAATCTCATTTCGGCTGGGAAGAACTAGGCAATAGAATTCCTGTTCGTTGCTTTCAATACGACCCGAGCATTAAGTCCAGCTTAAAATTCCTAAGAAAAACCCCTTGGGCTCGTAGCAAAGTTGAAGCGCTTTATATCGACTTATGTAACAGCCCATGGCAGAAAAAATAGCTGCCTAAATAAATTAAATACGACTATTTTTTGCCCAGGCATAAAATGTTACGTTTTTTTTCAAACTTTCGAAAAAAATCCTGTATACTACCGCAAATTTTTTTCCGCCCTGAACTTATTGAGTAGAATAATGACAGATCTATCCAAATACAGAAATATAGGCATCTTCGCTCACGTTGATGCTGGTAAAACAACCACTACAGAACGTATTCTAAAGCTAACTGGTAAGATCCATAAGACTGGTGAGGTTCACGATGGTGAATCTACAACTGACTTTATGGAGCAGGAAGCTGAGCGTGGTATTACTATCCAGTCTGCAGCGATCACAACCTTCTGGGATGATCACCGCATGAACATCATAGATACTCCTGGACACGTTGACTTCACAGTAGAAGTATATCGTTCTTTGAAAGTTCTTGATGGTGGTATCGGTGTATTCTGTGGTTCTGGTGGTGTTGAACCTCAATCAGAAACAAACTGGCGTTATGCAGATGAGTCTGGCGTTGCTCGTATCATCTTCGTAAACAAGCTTGACCGTCTAGGTGCTGACTTCTTGAAAGTTGTTGACCAGGTAGAGAACGTACTAGGCGCTAAGCCGCTAGTTATGACTCTTCCAATCGGAACCGAAGATGACTTTGTTGGTGTTGTCGATATTCTTTCTAAGAAAGCTTATGTTTGGGATGACACAGGCCTACCTGAAAACTTCAAAGTAGAAGACGTTCCAGCCGATATGGTTGACGATGTAGACATGTATCACGAGCAGTTGATTGAAACAGCTGTTGAGGTTGATGACGACATCATGATGGCGTACATGGAAGGCGAAATGCCAACTACGGAACAGATCAAAGCCTGTATTCGTAAAGGTACTAATGACCTGACATTCTTCCCTACTTACTGTGGCTCTGCATTTAAGAACAAAGGTATCCAGTTAATTCTTGATGCTGTTGTTGACTACTTGCCTTCACCCACAGAAGTTATTCCTCAGCCATTGACTGATGAAGTGGGCGAGCCAACTGGCGAAGTTGCTACAGTTGCTGTTGACGAGCCATTCCGCGCACTTGCATTTAAGATCATGGATGACCGTTTCGGCGCACTTACCTTTATCCGAGTTTATTCAGGTAAGCTGAACAAAGGCGACACAGTACTTAACTCCTTCACAGGTAAGACTGAGCGTATCGGCCGTATGTGTGAGATGGAAGCTGAAGATCGTAACGAGCTAGATTCAGCTCAAGCTGGTGACATCCTTGCAATCGTCGGCATGAAAAACGTTCAAACAGGTCACACACTTTGTGATCCCAAGCACGAATGTACACTTGAAGCGATGGTCTTCCCTGAGCCAGTAATCTCGATTGCTGTTAAGCCTAAAGACAAAGGCGGTTCTGAGAAAATGGGTATCGCGATCGGTAAGATGGTTGCAGAAGATCCAACATTCCAGGTTCACACTGACGAAGACTCAGGTGAAACAATTCTACGCGGAATGGGTGAGCTTCACCTAGACATCAAAGTAGACATCCTGAACCGTACTTATGGCGTTGAGCTAGAAGTTGGTGAACCTCAGGTTGCATACCGTGAAACAATCACGGCTGAAGTTGAAGATTCATATACGCACAAGAAGCAGTCTGGTGGTTCTGGTCAGTTCGGTAAGATCGATTACCGTATCAAGCCAGGTGAGCAGAATTCTGGTTTCACATTCTCATCTACAGTTGTAGGTGGTAACGTACCTAAGGAATTCTTCCCAGCTATCGAGAAAGGCTTCCAAAGCATGATGGAGACCGGTGTTCTTGCTGGCTTCCCAGTACTAGATGTTGAGGTTGAGCTGTTCGACGGTGGTTTCCACGCGGTTGACTCCTCTGCTGTTGCATTTGAAATTGCTGCAAAAGGCGCTTTCCGTCAGTCAATTCCAAAGGCACAACCTAAGCTTCTTGAGCCAATCATGAAGGTTGACGTATTTACGCCTGAAGATCACGTTGGTGACGTAATTGGTGATTTGAACCGTCGTCGTGGCATGATCGAAGGTCAGGATGCAGGCGCTTCTGGCGTGCGCATCAAAGCAAATGTACCACTTTCAGAAATGTTTGGTTACATCGGCTCACTACGTACAATGACCTCTGGTCGTGGTCAGTTCTCTATGGAATTTGATCACTACGCACAATGCCCTAACTCTGTTGCTGAAAAAGTAATGGAAGAAGAGCGTGCAAAGAAAGCAGCTAAGTAATCTTTAGCTAGCCTTCAAAAAAGCGATCTTCGGATCGCTTTTTTTATGCCTGCAATTTAGCTACAAACCTACAACGACCAAATCAAAATGGCACCGGGATAACCACGTACATAACTCTACTCAGCTTCATTTATACGCAGCAATACTGTTATAGACCAGCGACTTAGCTTTCCCGACCTGAAAGAAATACACTATTCTGGAATAGCTAGAATTTCCCAGGCACAAAAAAAGGCGAGCTAATGCTCGCCTTTAGTCATTCTAAACCATACTACTGAATAGTCAGTGGGCTAGTCGTTAAAAGTTTACCTACAGCACTCCCTGCCGCAATACCCAGCGTTTTCGTGAAGCGCTCAAAGGGGTCTGGCTGCGGCGTAAAATCAATAATTTCCTCAGCTCCAACCACTTCTCTTGCAACATAACCTGCACTACCCAAACCATCAACCAAACCTTTTTCCAAGGCCTGCTCACCACTCCAGATCAGACCACTAAAGATCTCTTCATCAACCTTCAACCGCTCTCCACGCCCTTCTTTCACTTTAGCAATAAACTGCTGATGCGTGGTATTCAGCACCGACTCCCAAAACTCAACCTCATCACCCTTTTCATCGCTAAAAGGATCTAGAAAGCCCTTATGAGCTCCCGCTGTATATAAACGTCTTTCGACGCCAAGCTTCTTCATCGTATCAACAAAACCAAAACCTGAAGCCACTACACCGATAGAACCAACCAAACTTGCCTTATCAGCGTAAATCTTATCCGCAGCCGCAGCAATGTAATATGCACCTGAAGCACCAATATCGCTGATCACTGCATAGAGTGGCGTTTCAGGGTATAAGCCACGAAGTCGTTTAATTTCATCATAAACATACCCTGATTGAACCGGGCTGCCACCAGGACTATTAATGCGCAAGACAACAGCTTGAGTTCCCTCAGCTTCAAAAGCTGCTCTCAAACCCGTCACCAAAAAGTCTGCATTCGCCTCTTCGCCTGAAGCAATCACACCTTCCAGATTAACCAATGCGGTATATTGTTCAGTATCACTTATCTTATCCGGCGATAAACCCTCGCTCATCATAAACAATAAGACAAAAAGATAAGCAAATGTTAGCAGCTTAAAAAACACACCCCAGCGACGAGCCTTACGCTGCTCAAC
>NZ_LWGE01001183.1:0-2079 GCF_001635315.1 Oleiphilus sp. HI0123 | reverse complement strand
GCTGTACATTCCTGACTTCTTTTTCAGTGGCCACCCGAAACACTTCTGCGCACAGTTCTGCTTTCGATGCGAAGTACTTATATACAGTACCGGTCGCAACATCTGCCCTTTCAGCCAACAAAGCAATGGTTAAAGACTGAAAACCTCCCGAAGCGACTAACTGCAAAGCAGTATCCAAGAGCAGTTTGCGCTGTGCTTTCTTTCTGGCTTCAGTTTTTTCTGTCGGGCGATATGCCATGGAATACTCTTTAGTTTTTCTCTTCACACGAGCTTATGAAGAGCTCTTAGAACTGGGTCCTTGAATTTTATCCTAAATGCGCAGAATTGACTATTGAAGCATCGCGTGATTCAATAGCACAAACAAATGAATACAAGTTCACTTTATCTAAAGGTACGGAGTAAGCGACCATGACCTCTTCTGAATCTTTCAAGCCGAGCAACGCCTATTGGCCAGAAACTCACACTGTCGAGAATCAACCCGAAGCATTGGAAAACTACAATGCCTATGAAGAAGATGCCGCACTCAAAGATGCAGTTAAAGCTCATCAAGGACAAGCTTACAGCGAGGATCTTTCACGTTTTGGCAGGGTCACCGGGTCAGCCGAAGTGCTTGAATGGGGCTTTCAGGCGAACGAGAATAAACCGGTATTCTTTACTCACAACCGCCATGGTAAGCGTATCGATGAGGTACGCTTCCACCCTTCTTACCACCAACTCATGGCGCTCTCAATTAAGGAAGGCATCCACTCTTCCCATTGGACTAAACCTGGCCCAGGCGCTCATGTCGCACGTGCCGCCAAGAGCTATATGATGAGCCAGGTTGAAGCAGGTCATGGCTGCCCTATAACTATGACTTCTGCCGCTATTCCGACACTAAAAAGGCAGCCAGATATCTATGACATATGGGCCCCCAAAGTTATGCATCGAGAATATGACTACCGAAATGTCAGCCATGAAGAAAAGGCAGGCCTCACAATAGGTATGGCAATGACCGAGAAACAAGGTGGTTCCGATGTTAGACAAAACAGTACGCGCGCCTTTGCAATGGGTGCCCAGGGACCCGGACAGGTTTACGAACTAATCGGGCACAAATATTTTGTGTCAGCCCCCATGTCAGACGCATTTTTAGTACTCGCCCAAACTAGTTCGGGTGTTTCTTGCTTCTTGGTGCCACGCTGGCGACCCGATGGCAGCAAGAATCCGATGCAAGTACAACGCCTGAAAAATAAAATGGGGAACGTCTCCAATGCTTCCAGTGAGACTGAGCTACGCGGAGCAATGGGGTGGATGATCGGCGAAGAAGGTCGAGGTGTATCGGTAATTTTAGAGATGGTTGCCATGACCCGCTTTGACTGCATGATTGGCACCTCGGGCATGATGCGCCAGGCAATCTCCCAAATCACTCATCACTGCCGCCAACGCAAGGTGTTTGGCAATACACTCGATAAACAACCACTCATGCAAAATGTACTCGCCGACCTGATTATTGAGCACGAAGCAGCTACGGCTTTAAGCATGCGCATGGCGAGGGCACTCGACTTAAGCAGTGAACACGAGCAGGAAAAACATTTAGTGCGCATGGGAACTGCTATCGGCAAATACTGGATCTGCAAGCGGGCCCCCGGCCACGCCTATGAAGCAATGGAGTGCATTGGCGGTAGTGGCGTAATGGAAGATAGTATTATGCCCCGACTATTCAGAGAGTCTCCTGTAAATAGCATTTGGGAAGGTAGTGGCAACGTCCAGTGCCTGGACATGCTTCGCGCCACGCGTCGTAATCCTGAATCTCTACAAGCCTTCCTGACCGAATTGCATACTGTAGAAGGTAAGCATTCACTGATGGATGAAGCCCTAAATGATCTTCATCAAGAATTCTCTAATCAGAAGGATATAGAATACCGCTCCAGAGGAATCGTTGAAAAGATGGCACTTTGCTTCCAAGGGGCAAGCCTACTCCAATATGGAAATGAAGAAATCGCCAATGCGTTTTGCCTCGCCAGACTAAAAAGTGACAACAAAGGTTGGGTTTATGGTACCCTACCAGGCGATATTGATTGTTACTCGATCATTAATCGAGCA
>NZ_LWGE01001182.1:0-11302 GCF_001635315.1 Oleiphilus sp. HI0123 | reverse complement strand
ATCACGCCTAAGCTATTAAAAAATGGTGTGATTGACCAGCAAATATAGGACAATATGTCTTATTGAGCTTAGGTAAAAGGCTGCAGATTGCGGCCTTTTTTCTTTTTAAAATAAACAGGTTAATCTTTACTGACATATTGATTGGCCGGCATAAGATCGAAATATGAGTATAGCTAAACCGTTGATTGTTTTTGTGGGCCCAATGGGGGCAGGAAAAACAACCATAGGAAAAATTTTAGCCAAAGAGCTGAACTTTGACTTTTATGATTCCGATAAAGAGATAGAGCGGCGAACCGGGGCAAACATTCCGTGGATTTTTGATGTCGAGGGCGAAGCAGGCTTCCGGGATAGAGAGAGCCAGGCAATAAAAGATTTGTCAGCACTTAAAAACGTCGTCTTGGCAACAGGTGGTGGTGCGATGATGCGCCCCGAGAACAGAGAGTGTGTGAACAACACTGCTTTTGTAGTGTATTTGAATACCTCAGTCGAGCAGCAGTACAAAAGAACTCACAAAGATAAGAATCGTCCTTTGTTGCAGGGAGACAAAGATGCTCGTCAGGTCTTGAGTGATTTGTATGCGACCAGAGATCCAATTTATCGAGAAGTTGCTGACTATGTAATTGATACAGACAAAAAGTCTATGAAAGGTATTGTTAAAGATATAATCAGCGCGATAGAAAAAGAGTGAATAAATGATTGAGTTAAAAGTAGATTTGGGTGAACGTGATTACCCAATTTTTATTGGCGAAGGCTTATTGAGTAATCCATCTCTCTATCAGCCCTACATTGCCGGCAAAAAAGTAATGCTGGTGACAAATGAGACAGTCGGGCCTTTGTATGAGCAGCAAGTTAGACAGGCATTGTCTGGCTATGAGGTTGATAGCGTGGTCTTGCCTGACGGAGAGCAATATAAGAATTGGCAAACCTTAAACCTGATTTTTGATGCGCTACTAGAGAAGGCTCATTCCAGGAAGACGACTATCGTTGCGCTGGGGGGCGGTGTAATTGGAGATATGGCAGGTTTTGCTGCATCAGCTTATCAGCGTGGCGTAGATTTTATTCAGGTGCCCACGACGCTTCTTTCGCAAGTAGATTCATCTGTAGGTGGAAAAACTGCAATCAACCATCCTTTAGGTAAAAACATGATAGGTGCTTTTTACCAGCCTAAAGCCGTTATCATTGATATTTTGACCTTGCAAACTCTGGCTTCAAAGGAAGTTTCAGCGGGCCTGGCGGAGGTGATCAAATATGGTTTGATCCGTAAGCCAGAGTTCTTTGACTGGTTGGAGGCTAATGTTGAGGCCTTAAGGTCCTTGGACTCTGATGCTTTAACCTACGCGATTAAAGAATCTTGTTCTTGTAAAGCGGAAGTTGTTGAACTAGATGAGAAAGAGGGTGGGCTTAGAGCAATATTAAATCTAGGGCACACATTTGGCCATGCGATTGAGACTTATGAAGGTTATGGCTCTTGGCTTCATGGTGAGGCGGTTGCAGCGGGAACAGTTATGGCAGCAGAATTGTCGAGAATGGAAGGCTGGATTAGTGATGAAGATGTTTCTCGAATTTCAAATATATTGCTTGCTGCTAACTTGCCAATTGAAGGGCCGGAAGGCATGTTGGCTTCAGAATATGAACGACTAATGTCTGTGGACAAAAAGGTAATGGATGGAACGCTCCGTCTTGTGCTTTTGAAGTCGATTGGTGAAGCTGTTGTGACAGCAGACTTTGGCGCTGATTCTCTGGCAAATGTTTTGGGTGGCAAAGCTTAATTAGAAGCAATTACTTGGTTCGATTAATTTTGTAGGTGAGTCGATAAGTCTGATATGAGTGTGACAAAAAATAATAATGTTTTGAGTGAGCAGCTCATTTCGCACTTTAACTTGAAAGAAAACCCATTCGATGAGCGAATGCTAGTATTTTTTGAGGGGGCGCAGCGTCAGCATAATTTAGAAACACTTCGCCATATGTCGACCTTTGGCGATATGGTTCTCTTGCTTACTGGCGAAAAAGGTGCTGGCAAAACCACTCTACTTAATAAATTTGCAAAATCTTCAGCTGGCGAGCTGAGTATCTACGTTACAGATGCTCAGGAGCTTGCTAATAAGGAAAAGTCGAAATCTGTTATACATGACTTTGGCGAGCTTGTTGGTTTAGATTCGATAGTTGGTGAAACTACGCGTCAATCATTTTCCCGTTTATTGCAGTATTTGGAAGATGAGTTCAAGAAAGATGGTGTGAGAAAGGTTCTGGTTTTTGATAACGCAGACCTATTATCAAAAAAAGAGCTTCAATTTTACTTTTCATATTTCAGTCAGTTGCCTAAAGAAAGCGGAGTGGTAGCAATTTTTTCGGGTTTGCCAAGCTTGCTGCAGCTTGCTCGTTTGAGTCACATAGAAGGTGATGACGAGTGGTTGCATCAAATGCAGCTTAAGCCTTTAGGTGCTTCAGATATGCTGGAATATCTCCAGTTGAGATTGGAGTATGCTGGCTATACCGGCTTGTTAGGGCTGTCAGAAAGTCAGGTACAACATTTAATTGACATGGGGAAAGGTTTGCCTGGTCGGGTGAATCGCTTGTTCAGTAGTGTCATGTTAGAACCGGGGGCATTAAAGCTACCGGTTAAGAGTCGTAAAGGAGTGCCGAAACAGGTTTTTTGGGGTGTTGCCGTTCTGCTTTGCTTCTCATTTTTACTCGTGTCTTATCAATATGGCTTGTTTACTGAAGGAGATAGCGAAGCAGTCGCGCACGAGCAGCCGGAGCAAGAGAATAACTCTGATGAAAATAAAGTGTCTCTCGTAGAGCAACAGAGAGAAGCAAGGTTAAGAATGCTTGATCAGGCCCTGTCAGAGAGTTTGGCTAAAGCTTCAGAAAGCAATATAGATAGTTTGGATAAAGGTCGTCAGGGTAGTGGCGAGATTAAAAAAGGTTCGCTCAATAAGCCTGAAATGTCGGCGTCTCGATCAATTCCAGAGAGCGCTGGTGTTAAAGAGCTTGTTGAGCCCGACAAGGTACAAGATGGTACTCTAGCAGATAAAGAAGTTAGCGTTCCAGAATCGGATCAACTAGTTAGCGATACTTTGCAGATAGAGAAAATCGCTAAAAATGTACAGGAAAAAATTATTCCTGCCGCAGAGAGCAGCCGTGAAATACTTAAGCCGTTCTTTAAGGGGAAAGCATGGGTTGCATCCCAAAACTCAAGTGGTTATTCAGCTCAAATTTTAGGTAGCTATAACGAGAAAACAGCGATAGACTTCGCAAAGCGCGTAAGTAAAAGTGCTCAGCCGATATACTATCTTGAAACACTGCATCGCGGTAAACCCTGGTTTGTTGTTTTTTATGGTGTTTATCCTGATAAGGCTTCCGCCAATGCTGCGCTCAAGGTGGCACCTAAAATAATTACTTCTCAACAGCCTTGGTTGAGGAGCTATGCTGGAATTCTCAAGTCTTATCCGAGGCAATAACTAAATTAGTTTTTTGAAGCTATCTATTTGAAATATAAGGATAGTTTATGCTTTTCTACGAGTTTTTTCTGCTTATACGCCTTCTTTAAGTTTGTACTGAATAAGCACGATGTGTAAAATGTCCAACCCCAATTTTCATAGTCATATGGTATTGTTAGTTTTGTTAGTTCTAACTGTATGATTTTAAATGATATTTTGTAGAGAGAATGTTATGGCAGCAGGTTTGTTTCGCCCGGAAGAGTTTAGAGATAACTGTGGATTTGGTTTGATTGCCCAGATGGAAGGGCAGGCAAGTCACGATCTACTATTAACGGCGATAGAATCACTTACATGTATGACTCACCGCGGTGGTATCGCAGCAGATGGTAAAACTGGCGATGGCTGTGGGTTGTTGATTCAGAAACCTGATACGTTCTTCAGGCAGGTGGTTAAGGAGCAGTTTAGCGCCGATCTGAATGAGATTTACGGCGTAGGAATGGTTTTCCTTTCACAGGACCCTACGAAAGCGCAGCAAGCTAAAACAGCGATGAGTGCAGAGCTTGAAGCACAAGGTCTTACCGTTGTTGGTTGGCGCTTGGTTCCGACTAATAACGATTGCTTGGGTCGTATGGCTCTGGATTGCTTGCCACAGATTGAGCAGGTCTTTGTTCAGGCTGACGGGCTTAGTGAGCGTGAACTGTCTCTTAAGCTTTTTGTTGCGCGCCGTAAGACTGAAATGGCTTTGGCGTTTGATGAAGAATTCTACGTTTGTAGTTTGTCAGAAAAAGTCGTGTCTTATAAAGGGCTGATGATGCCGGTTGACCTGCCGAATTTTTATTTGGATCTGGGTAATCCAGATGTTGAGACAAGCATTTGTGTTTTTCATCAGCGTTTCTCCACTAATACTATGCCAAAGTGGCCACTAGCCCAGCCATTTAGATGTATTGCTCACAACGGTGAAATTAATACGATTGAAGGCAATAGAAACTGGTCTACAGCGAGAACAAGCAAGTTTGCTACAGACGAACTGCCTGAGCTGGGAGAATTATCTCCTTTGGTGAATCGTACTGGTTCAGATTCTTCCAGTATGGATAATATGCTTGAGGTACTTCTGGCAGGTGGTGTAGACCTATTCCGTGCCGTTCGTATGATGATTCCACCTGCATGGCAGAACGTTGACACCATGGATAGCGAACTACGTGCTTTCTATGAATATAACAGTATGCATATGGAACCATGGGATGGACCGGCTGGTCTGGTTCTAACTGACGGCCGTTACGCCGTCTGTTTACTGGATAGAAACGGTTTGCGCCCAAGTCGTTGGGTTATCACTAAGAATGGTTACATTACAGTTGCATCCGAAATTGGAACTTATGGCTATAAGCCGGAAGATGTTGTTGCTAAGGGTCGAATTGGTCCTGGACAGATTCTAGCGGTTGATACTGAAACGGGTGAAGTGCTACATACTGATGATATCGATAGCCGCCTTAAGTCTGCTCACCCTTATAAAAAGTGGCTAAAAGAAAACGCGGTTCGTATTGAGGCAACGCTAGACAAAGATCATGAAGCGTTCCAAGCAATGGATGCTGATACCCTAAAGACGCACATGAAGATGTTCCAGGTGACTTTCGAGGAACGAGATCAGGTATTGCGTCCATTAGCTGAGGCGGGCCAGGAAGCAGTAGGTTCGATGGGTGATGATACGCCAATGGCAGTATTGTCGACTCGTGTTCGTTCAGTTTCAGACTACTTTAGACAGAAGTTTGCTCAGGTGACTAACCCACCGATTGATCCATTGCGTGAAGCGATTGTTATGTCTCTGGAAACCTGTGTGGGTGTAGAGCAGAACGTATTTGAAGAAACGCCTGAGCATGCGAAGCGAATTATTTTGGCTACGCCGGTACTGACACCTGCGAAGTTTAGCTGCTTTACCTCGGATAAAGATGGTTTTGAACATGCCTTAATTAGCCTTCAGTACAAGGAAGAGACTGGCTTAAGGCAAGCAATTGTTGATGTGTGCCAGCAAGCAGAAGAAGCTGTTAGACAAGGCAAGGTTGCGCTTGTTTTGTCGGATAAAGATATCGAACCTGGCTTATTACCACTAAATGCCTTTATGGCAACGGGTGCAGTGCATCACCACTTGGTTGAGAAGGGCTTACGTTGCGACTCGAATATTATTGTGGAGTCTGGTTTTGCCCGTGACCCTCATCACTTCGCGGTGTTGTTTGGTTTTGGTGCTACGGCAGTCTTCCCTTACTTGGCTTATCAGGTTATGAGTGACCTGATCAGTACGGGTGAGATGCTGATGGACCCAATCGAGGCGAAAAATAATTATCGTCGCGGTATTGGTAAGGGCTTGTTGAAGATCTTATCGAAGATGGGTATTTCTACAATTGCTTCTTACCGTGGCGCTCAATTGTTTGAAGCAGTAGGTCTTGCAGACGATGTTGTTGACCTATGCTTTAAAGGTGTCGCAAGTAGAATTCAGGGTGCTGATTTTGAAGACCTGCAATCAGAGCAAGCACTGTTGGCTAAAGAAGCTTTCAAGGCGCGTAAATCGATCCAGCCAGGTGGTTTACTGAAGTTTGTTCACGGTCAGGAATATCACGCCTTTAACCCGGATGTTGTCAATACAATTCAGCAAGCAGTTGAGTCGGGCGATTACTCTGTTTACCAGAAGTACGCAACCTTGGTAAATGAACGTCCAGCGTCATCCTTAAGGGATTTGTTTGCTTTAAGTGATTCTGCTAAAGAGATTCCTTTAGACGAAGTAGAGCCGGTAGAGAATATCTTCCCTCGTTTTGACTCGGCAGCAATGTCTTTGGGAGCTTTGTCTCCTGAAGCACATGAAGCACTTGCTGTTGCAATGAACCGTCTAGGTGGCCGCTCTAACTCTGGAGAGGGTGGTGAAGATGCAGCGAGATTTGGTACGGAAAAACGTTCCAAGATCAAGCAGATCGCATCAGGCCGATTTGGTGTAACGCCACACTACTTGCGTAATGCTGATGTCTTGCAGATCAAAGTTGCCCAAGGTGCGAAGCCCGGTGAAGGTGGTCAGTTACCAGGTGGTAAGGTAAATAACCTGATTGCGACATTAAGATATTCGGTGCCAGGTGTGACCTTGATTTCACCGCCACCGCATCACGATATTTATTCTATCGAAGACTTGGCGCAGCTAATCTTTGATTTGAAGCAAGTTAATCCAAAGGCATTGGTTTCTGTGAAACTGGTATCTGAACCGGGTGTTGGTACTATCGCCGCAGGTGTTGCCAAGGCTTATGCTGATTTGATTACAGTTTCCGGTTATGACGGTGGCACGGCTGCAAGTCCGCTAACCTCTATCCGATATGCGGGTTCTCCTTGGGAGCTTGGTTTGAGCGAGGCTCACCAGACTCTGCGCGGCAATGACTTGCGTGGCAGCGTCCGTCTGCAAACCGATGGCGGTTTAAAGACAGGTCTGGATGTTGTTAAAGCGGCGATACTGGGTGCCGAGAGTTTTGGTTTCGGTACCACGCCTATGGTTGCTTTGGGTTGTCGTTATTTGAGAATTTGTCATTTGAACAACTGTGCGACGGGTGTTGCGACTCAGAACGAATTACTTCGTGATGAGTACTTCAACGGTACCGTAGAAATGGTAATGAACTTCTTCCGCTTTGTTGCGAAAGAAGCGCGTGAGTGGATGGCTAAGCTAGGTGTTCGTAGTTTGGAAGAGCTGGTTGGTCGTACAGATTTGTTAGACATTTTGTCAGGTACTACTGATAAGCAGAACAAGCTTGACCTATCGCCGATTCTTTCGACTGAGGGAATACCTGAAGATAAACCGCATACCTGTAAGGTAGAGCGTAATGCTCCGTTTGACCAAGCCTTGTTGGCCGAAAAAATGGTTGAGGACTTAGTTCCAACAATTGAATCCAAGTCGGGTGGTACCTTCGATTACGAAGTGACTAACTGTGATCGTTCGGTTGGTGCACGAATCTCTGGCGAAATCGCAGAGCGTCATGGTAATCAAGGTATGGTGAGTGCGCCAATCAACTTGAATTTGACGGGTACAGCTGGTCAGAGCTTTGGTGTTTGGAATGCTGGTGGTTTGAATATGAACCTTGAAGGCGATGCAAACGACTATGTTGGTAAAGGTATGACTGGTGGTAAACTAACCATTCGACCCCCTCAAGGTAGTGAGTTCAAAACCCAGGAAACATCCATTGTTGGTAATACTTGTCTTTACGGCGCTACTGGCGGTAAGTTGTTTGCAGCGGGTACGGCTGGTGAGCGTTTTGGAGTTCGAAACTCTGGCGCTTCAGCGGTTGTTGAAGGCGCAGGTGATCACTGCTGTGAATATATGACTGGCGGTTTGATTACTGTTCTAGGTCAAACAGGTTATAACTTTGGTGCTGGTATGACAGGTGGTTTTGCCTATGTGCTAGACCAGGAAAATACGTTTGTAGATAAATACAATCATGAGTTGGTAGAAATTCAAAGAGTTTCAACTGAACAAATGGAGCCTTATCGCAATCATTTGCGAGGCGTTATTAAGGAGCATGTTGCTGAGACATCTAGTAAGTGGGGGCAAGAGATCCTTGAGCACTTCGATGACTTCATTGCTAAGTTCTGGTTAGTTAAGCCGAAGGCGGCTAGCTTGGATAACTTGCTTAACAACATGCGTTCTCGCCCTGAGTAGTGTTTCGAATTATCGAATACTCTCATTGCGAATAAGGTTTAGAGGTTAGAATATGGCAAAGCGTTTAAATAACAACTTTCAGTTTGTTGATGTGGGTCGAGTTGACCCAAAGAAAATTCCAATGGAAGGTCGTACCGAAGATTTTGGTGAGATCTATCAGTCATTTGATCAGAATGACGCGACTGAACAGGCTCATCGATGTCTTGAGTGTGGTAACCCTTACTGTGAGTGGAAGTGCCCGGTACATAACTATATCCCGAACTGGCTAAAGCTGGTTTCAGAAGGGAATATTCTTGAAGCGGCTGAACTGTGTCACCAGACAAACTCTTTGCCTGAAGTGTGTGGTCGTGTTTGTCCTCAAGATCGATTGTGTGAAGGTGCTTGTACTCTTAATGCAGGTTTTGGTGCGGTGACTATTGGCTCGGCGGAGAAGTATATTACTGATACGGCTTTCGCTATGGGTTGGCGCCCGGATATGTCCAATGTTGTTAAAACAGACAAGAAGGTTGCCGTGATTGGCGCGGGCCCTGCCGGTTTGGCTTGTGCAGATATCCTGGTTCGTAACGGTGTTAAGCCTGTTGTTTTTGATCTTAATCCTGAGATTGGTGGTTTGCTTACCTTTGGTATTCCAGAGTTCAAGCTAGAAAAGGATGTCATGTCGCGTCGTCGAGAAATCTTCACCGATATGGGCGTTGAATTTCGCTTGAATACCGAAATTGGTAAAGATATCAGTATTGATGACTTGTTAAATGACTATGACGCAGTATTTATGGGTATGGGAACATACAAGTACATGAAAGGTGGCTTCCCAGGTGAAGACTTGCCAGGCGTTCATGATGCATTGCCATTTTTGATCTCAAACGTTAATCGTCGTTTGGGTTTTGAAAAAGATGAAGCTGACTTCATTAACATGGCAGGTAAGAAGGTGGTTGTTCTGGGTGGTGGTGATACTGCGATGGACTGTAACCGAACCTCTATTCGTCAACAGGCAGATAGTGTAGTTTGTGCTTACCGTCGTGACGAAGAGAATATGCCTGGCTCACGCAAAGAAGTTCAGAATGCCAAGGAAGAAGGTGTAGACTTTATGTTTAATCGTCAACCAGTGGCGATTGTAGGTGATGATAAAGTTGAAGGTGTGAAGGTTGTTAAAACACAGCTGGGTGCCGCTGATGAAAATGGTCGTCGTCGCCCGGAAGTTATCGAAGGTAGTGAAGAAATCCTGCCTGCTGATGCAGTATTGATTGCGTTTGGTTTCCAGCCTAGCCCACCAGAATGGCTGTCCGATGTGAAGGTAGATGTTAATAGCTGGGGCGGTGTTGTCGCGCCAGAGAAGGGTGAGTACCCTTATCAGACGAGTAACCCGAAGATTTTCGCCGGTGGTGATATGGTTCGTGGTTCTGACTTGGTGGTTACCGCCATTGCGGAAGGCCGCCAGGCAGCTGAAGGCATCATGGACTACCTGGATATATAGTCTGCACGTGATGAGTATCAATGACTAAATCCAAGGCACGGTTGATAATACTGTGCCTTTTTTGTATCTGGACAACATTGCCAGACATTTCTTGATTATTAATATTGAAGAGACAGTGAATGACAGAGCTAAAGAATGATCGATTTCTGAGAGCGCTAGAGCGTAAGCCGGTTGATGTGACGCCTGTATGGATGATGCGTCAAGCTGGGCGTTATCTGCCAGAGTATAAAGCGACCAGAGCGCAAGCCGGTGACTTTATGAGTCTGTGTAAGAATAAAGAACTAGCATGCGAGGTCACAATTCAGCCTCTTGAGCGCTACAAGCTCGACGCTGCAATTCTGTTTTCTGATATCTTGACGATTCCGGACGCAATGGGTTTGGGTCTTTATTTCGAAACGGGTGAGGGGCCTCGTTTCAAGAAGATTGTTCGAACAGCAGAGGATGTCGAGAAACTACCTATAGTTGATACCTCTAAAGACTTGACTTACGTAACGGATGCAGTGAGCACCATACGTAAAGAGTTGAATGGACGTGTTCCGTTGATTGGTTTCTCTGGGAGTCCTTGGACTTTAGCCACTTATATGGTTGAGGGTGGAAGCTCTAAAGATTTTCGCCATATCAAAGCGATGATGTATTCTCAGCCAGAAATTATGCATCAGTTATTGGATAAAATTGCCTTGTCTGTGATTGATTATCTGAATGCTCAAATAAAAGCGGGTGCGCAAGCGGTTCAGATCTTCGATACCTGGGGTGGAAACCTGAGTGATCATGCATATCAACAGTTCTCTTTGGCTTATATGAAGAAAATTGTAGCTGGCTTAATTCGGGAATACGATGGTCGAAAAGTCCCCGTGATTCTATTTACCAAAGGAGGCGGTTTATGGTTGCCTTCTATGGCTGATACCGGCGCTGATGCACTTGGTCTTGACTGGACGATGGATATCGGTAAAGCGCGTGCCTTGGTAGGTGATAAAGTTGCTTTGCAGGGGAATATGGATCCGTCGGTGCTATATGCTTCAGAAAAAGGTATTAGGGATGAGGTGGCTAGAATTTTGGCATCTTATGGTCCAGGTGAAGGCCATGTATTCAATCTGGGGCATGGTATTCATCAATTTGTTGATCCAGCACATGCAGGCTACTTTGTTGATGCGGTTCATGAACTGAGTGCTCAGTATCACGCTTAAGATCGTTATCTAATGCATAGAATTAAGGGTGCAACGTGGCACCCTTTCTTTTTCTAGCACAAAATGCCATGTAATTCCCACACGTGTCACATTTGCAGCAGGCTCTTATTTAACCTGTGCGACTCTTTTAATACAATCGATAGATAACCCTTAAGGTCTCCCAAGGAACTGTAATGAGGCATCTCTCTCTCTATTTTGCTAAGGCAATTTCAATTTGTATCTGCGCTACAATGATCGTGGCTTGCGATAATTTAGAAAATATAGCCTTTTTCAAAAGTGTTGGGGATCCTGACATATATCAAAGTGATGCCGAAACTAATATCGATAACAAAACCATCGATATCGAAGTCGACATGTCCGAAGATTTATCTCTTAAAGTGCTTCAAGCGACTCTTTTAGCTTACTTGGATTCGCCATTGTATCGATATTTAGATGCATCAGACTTTCCAGAAGATCTAAGTTTGATATGCGGAAATTATGTTAAAGATGTATTTGAGGACCCCATTAGTTGGGACAGTTCTAGGGAGCC